>QMNP01000114.1 GCA_003647825.1 Candidatus Cloacimonadota bacterium | reverse complement strand
AGATAAGTATTTTAATGAAACTGGAAAATATATTCCAATTGCTGCTGATGGTGGAGTAACAAGTACAAAGGATGTCACAATTGCTTTAGCACTCGGTGCAGATTATGTGATGATGGGTCGTTATTTTGCAAGGATGGAAGAATCACCAACAGATAAGATCGTGGTCAATAATCGAGTGATGAAACCATATTGGGGAGAAGGTTCAGCAAGAGCACAAAATTGGAAAGCAAGACGATATAATCAGGGTAAATTTGTGGAAGGTGTAGAAGGTATGGTAGAATATGCCGGTCATCTTCGAGATAACCTGGAAGAAACTCTGGCAAAAATAAAATCTTCAATGGGAACTTGTGGTGCGATGAATATTTCTGAATTTCATAATCTGGCAGAACTTGAAGTGGTATCTGCTCTTTCAATACGAGAAGGTAAACCTCACGATATTTATTTAAGTACAGAGAATATTGATAATCAAGATAATAATTCATCAGAGTAATTGAATATAGTAATGTTTAATTATTTATTTGCAAGACACACCTCCCAACTAAAGTTGTACTCCTCTCAAGAGGAGATTTCTCAGTGTTCTCAGTGTTCTCAGTGAGCTCAGTGGTTAGTTTTTGTTCGTTGTTAAAAAAGGAGTATAAATGAGTGATTACAAAAAAGCTGGTGTTGATATTAAAGCTGGTGATGCAGCATCTAAAATTGCATATAATTTTGCGAAATCTACTTTTGATTCCAGAAAAGGTATGATAGGAGAACCGCTGGTTGAAGATGGCTCTTTTGCCGGGCTCATCGATATGGGTGAGTTTTATCTTGTTCAAGGTGATGACGGTGTAGGAACAAAAATCGAAATTGCCGAGAAAATAGGAAAATTTGATACACTCGGTTATGACTTGTTGGCCATGGTTTGCGATGATGCTGTTTGCCTGGGGGCAGAGACTATTTCAATTACAAACACTCTTGATACAAACAAAGTTGATGCGAATATTGTTTCTGAACTTATGAAGGGCTTGGCTCAAGCTTGCATTGAACAAAAAATTGTTATTCCTGGTGGTGAGATCGCAGAAGTTGGTAATTCCGTAAATGGTAATGTATGGAATGCTACAGCTGTAGGAATTCTGGAAAAAGACAAAGTGATCACAGGAAAAAATATTGCAGCGGGAGATAAGATAATAGCTTTAGAAGAAAAAGGATTCCGCTCCAACGGCTTTTCACTAGTTAGATATATTATTGAACAAAAACTTGGAAAAAAAGGATATCTGAAACCATCTCCATTTGGAAAAAGTTGGGGAGAAGCTCTTCTGGAACCTTCAACAATTTATTCAGCAGCCCTGCTGGCAATACTTGGAAGATTTAATCAAAAAAGAAAGATCAATATAAAAGGTATCGCTCATATCACAGGTGGAGGAATACCAGGTAATTTCAATCGAGTTCTAAAATCAACCGGACTTGGTGCTGATTTCGATGATTTGATTGAGCCATCACCAATGGTAAAAGAGATTCAAAGATTGGGGAATATTGCAGAAGACGAGGCTTACAAAACCTGGAATATGGGAAATGGAATGATGCTGGTTGTTGCCTCGGAAGATGTAGATGTCACGTTAAAAAGTTTATCTGTAAATGCACAGGTTGTTGGTGAGATCATTAAAGAAAAAATAATTATAATTAATACGCTGGGAGCATTTCCTGGTAGATTTGAATTTCCAATTTAATTAAGGAGAAACTATGAAAAAGATTCTATTTATTGGGGTTATTTTTGTTATTTTTACTGCCATGCTTGCTGCAGATGAAAGGGGACTGACAACTAAAGAACTAAAACCAGCTATTGAAGGTTATGGTGGTGTTGCTTCTGAATACATTCCTTCACAAATAGACAGAACAGGTACAAGACCGGAATATTTGAACAGAGATACCTGGTCTGCTGTTGATTCTATCTATTTTGATACTTATATTTCTGCTTATAGTTATTTAGGTGCGAAGTTTAATTCTACCGATGGAACACTGGATTATGTTTCTAATCTATTAACACTTTCTCCAGAATCGCAGCAGGCTGTGGAAAAATCTCCTGCCTGGATCAGAACAGCATTAGAGAATACACTTCGTCAATTAACTTCAACGAATCAACAGAAATGGGCTGGAGTCATCAATGATGCTGTCGATCCATACATTGACGAAATTGCTTTTTCTGTAGCTAATTCCTCTGTAGAATATCTTTCTTCTCCATATGCCTATACCGAGATTTTTGAGCAGAATGCCTTTTACATTTACGAGATCGACAATGATCTATCCTATGTAGAAATAATTGATTACGGTCATTCATATACAGATGAAGATTATTATTCAACTACCAGATATTGGAAAGAAGATGCCGAAGGTAATTTATATCAAGTAGAGGTTCCACGTGATATCTATTACTGGTATATTGTACACCCCAAAATAACAGATGAAATTCCTGCTTTTATAGATCCGGAGATCGTTGAAAGCAATGGAACACACAATAACAATATTACAGATCCTGAAGATGGCTTTTTCTGGCGGGAATATTTATACAATCACAATGACGAAGGTTATCCTAAATTGAAATACTATCTGCAGGATTGTGATATTGCCTGGAATGGTAATAACTTGAGCATGGATACAGCAGTTGGAGCAATTAAAACCTGGATCAATCAATCAATGTCATTTACATCCAACTCAGAACGTCCTCATCAACCTGTACGGATCTATGCAAAACATATTGGACGCTGTGGCGAATATTCCGATTTCACTTCAGCCGCAACACGATTAGCTTTAATTCCCAGTACTGGTATCTTAAGCATTTCCGGAGATCATACCTGGAATGAATTCTGGGATGAAGCATGGATCTCCTGGGAACCGGTGAATGGTTATATTAATAATCCGCTGGTTTATGAAAACGGCTGGGGAAAAGTTTTTGGTTCTGTTTTCGAGATTCGCAGTGATGGTGTTCTTACTCCTGTTACAGATAAGTATTCAGAAGGTTGGGCAACTCTGGAAATCTATATTCTTGATGTGAATGGAGAACCGGTAGATGGTGCTCGATTGCTTCTGGGAACAGGAGCTGGTAATATCAGCGATAATGTGGGAGTAACCGATAATGATGGAAAGTATGAATTCATTGTTGGTGATGATCGAAGTTATTCGGTATCAGTTACTTCGTCGGCAGGGAACACTGCCTATCAGCAGATAATTGATAATACAGAGCCGGGTCAGACTTATACGTATGTTATTAACCTAACGGGAACGATGCCAGCTTTAGATTATACTGCAGTAACAACCCCTGAAGATACAACCGATGACTACAAGATCTTTGCTGATTTTACTGCAGAAAATCAAGTTGTAAGAGGAGTTATTCCTTTCGATGATATTGATAATAGTTATTATGCTCATGTTTTAGAGGAAGGAATGATCAATTTCTTCATGACTTCTGAAACGGGTTTTAATGATTATACTTCCTATGATAATTGTGAGATATTTGAAGAACAGATTGATGTATTAAATGGAGCTGCAGAATTTGATATTCCTGTTGGCGAAAATTGGTATGCAATCCTGGATAACGGAAACAGTATGCGAAATCCGCAACATGTTAAAGGCTGGTTCACACTTTATAGTTATGATGAAACCGGTGGAATGGGAACGATTTCTGGAACTGTAACCGATGCTTCCAACTCGAATCCAGTGGCTGGGGTAAATATTACAGCCGGAGTTTATGAAACTACTACTTCCACAGATGGAACATATTCTATGGAGGTTTATCCAAATACTTATGACATTACCTTTGCAGCAGAAGGTTATTCTACCGTAGTTCAAACTGGAATTTCTGTTACAAACAACGGAAATGCAACTGCTGATGCCGATCTTATGGAATTGATCTATGCTCCTTCTAATGTAGAAGCAGATATCATCGAAAATGGTAATGCTTTTATTTCCTGGAATGAACCTGCATTCCAAAGTAACCAGAGAGCTATGAAAAGCACTTCTCAGATTAATCGTGAATTAACTGGATACAATATTTATGTGGGATTAAATGGAGATGAAGGTAATGCGAACAATTGGGTACAAGTTGGATTCGGAGTAACAGGAAGTTCTTTCGAAGATTCTGTGTGGCCTGCTCTCCCAGAAAATATTTACAGATATGCTGTCCGAGCTGTATTTACTGGTGATTTGTTATCCGCTCCAGCCTTCTCAAATATTTTATATAAGAACATGCATGTAACTGTAAATGTAGCAGTTTTTACAAACAGTGGTGATGATCCTGATGGAGCAATTGTGAATTTAAGAAATCAGGAGTGCACAAACAGTGCGTTCAATTATACAGAAGTTGTGGAAGAAGGAGCTGTAGTATTCGACGAAATACTAAAAGGAACCTACACGTTAACTGTTTCTCTGGCAAATTTTGAAACTTTTGTTTCTGAAGATATAGAAATATTGGAAGAGGTTAATCTACAGGCTCTTTTAAATGAATTGATCCAGTCAATTCAGGGATTAGGTGTGATTGAATATATTGCATATTGGGATGCTGTACCAGCTGATGCAATAAATCGAAGTTTTCAGGAATATAAAGTATTTGTTGATGATATGACGACACCTGCAGCTACAACGAATGAATTAAGCTTTGATGTTTCTTCTATTGGTTCGGGAGTGCATGAAATCGGAATTTCTGCAGTTTTTTCTACCGGAGAATCTGCAATATCAAGCTTGGAATATGAAGATGGAAATTCAATGTTTACAGATATAGTTGGATATTACGAACTGGATGGAGATGCCACAGATTCCAGTGGAAACGGCAATGACGGACAGATTAATGGAGACATTACTTTTGCCTATGATGGCGTGATCGGACTTTGTGCAGAATTCGATGAAGAAGCTGAATATATTCTTGCACCGGATGTTTTCACGACTGCTCCGGAAGCTTTTTCTGTGAGCTGGTGGCTTTTACCAGAAACTACTTTCAACTGGAATCAGCAGGTTCGTGCTGCTGTAGGTTGGGATGGTTTCAATTTTCACACATCCAATGAAGGAACAATATATACCGGTGTTACTACCGGAACAAGATTTAATCCGAATACGTGCTCGGAAGGTGTGACTATTAATGAATGGAATTTCTTCGCATTTGCCTATGATAACGGCTACTCCTGCCTGTTTAAAAATGGACATATGATTGCTCAAAGAGATAATATGAATTCACCAATCGCCTGGGATGGATTCCAGATCGGACATTCCAATGCTAATACAATTGATGGGAAAGTTGATGATGTTCGTGTGTGGGAACGCTCAGTTGGTACCGCTGAAGTCCAACATATCTTCACTGAAAATTATCCTTTCTGGGGAACAATAGAAGGTACAGTGACTTCTGCAATAAACGGTGATCCGGTGGAAGGTGCAGTAATTACTGCTGGAATGTTTGAAGCAGTTAGCGATGCAGCTGGCTTTTACACAATGGATGTAGCTGGCTGTAGCTATCCTCTTGTAAGTTGTGTAGTTGATGATTATGATATTGAGTTTGTAGAAGATATTATAGTAGGTGATGGTGCAACCGTTGTAATTGACTTCGAATATGGGTTTGTTGGTTCGGATGATCCGATCTTGATTCCTGTAACAACAAAATTGCACAATAATTACCCGAATCCATTTAATCCCAGCACTACGATTTCGTTTGAATTAAACACCGAAGTTACCGATATCACTGAACTCGTAATATATAATGTAAAAGGTCAGAAAGTTAAGCAGCTTATTAGAGATCACCTTTCAGCAGGTCAGCACAGCATTATTTGGAATGGTGAAGATAATAGCAATAAACCTGTCTCCAGCGGGATTTATTTTTATCAGCTAAAAGCTGGAGATGTGATCCAAACCAAGAAAATGATTTTAATGAAATAAAATTTAAAACAATTCTCGTTACGAAGTTTGTCTTCGTAACGTAGGAATTGGAAATGTTAGAGTCTTGTTACGAAGTTTGTCCTCGTAACACAGAATAATTGGATATGTT
>QMNP01000113.1 GCA_003647825.1 Candidatus Cloacimonadota bacterium | reverse complement strand
CACCAAAAGAATTTGCGATAACTTCTACCAGGGGAATAAGATGTTTATATTTCCGCTTCCTTGGAATTATCGTTTTATCCTGCAGTTGCAGGCAGCGCTGCTGTACGCCCAGATTCATTTTCTTTCCGCAGATCGGGCAGAAAAGATCTGCTGGAGGATTTTGTTGGAATAATATTTCGCATTCATGATTAGGACGATTTGCCCGATGTCCTGTAAGAAAATATCGGCCTTCTGCCGGATTGAATTCAGCAGTAAGCTCTACCTGATTATTTCGTAAAGCTGAATTTATGGAAGGGTAATCAACACTCTTAACATTTAAAATCGTGAATTCGCGGCCAATACGGTTGAGCGCAGCACTATGACAGTCACTATTGGAGATAAAGGTTAAATTTTTCAAATCTGGAATCCGTTCCAGCATGACAGGATCTGCACTGAGACCGGTTTCTATACAGTTAATCTTGTTAAGAAATCCGCCATAAAACTCACTCATTTCCTTGAGATCATTCTTACTTCCCAGAATGCCATCCGGTGTCATTACATGAGCCGGAATAATTTCCAAGAGTGGGTCAATATTATTAATTTGATCGAATTGATCTTCTAATTCTGTTTGAGAATTGGATACAATAAAAGGACGTCCGATCGTATTTTTCATTTCCCATTTGTTCATTAATTCCTGCATTTTGTAGATTGAACTGAAATCGGGAAAAAGAATGATATGATGAGCAATGGTTTTATTCTTTTTATGAGCAAGTTTTGTGGAAAAAATAACTTCTGTTTGCAGCAAAAAACGACTTGAATCAAACGGCAAAGAATACAAACCTTCTTCTATCTGTTTAAGTTCCGTTTTCAGTTCTTCAGTTCGTGGTGGAAAAAGACAATCTCCAGTACCAAAAACATCAATACCTTTCAGCTTCATGGCAGCAGAAACGGCTTTCAATTCGATTTGTCCCACTCCTCCGGCATAACCGGAGTGAGAGTGTAGATCAACTGCTAGTTTCATTTGTTATCCAATCCTCCATCCTTCGACGAGCTCAGGACTGTATCCGGCAACCGACGGATGACACGAGCGGAGGAAATATAATTATTTTTACACTGCTTTGTCATTCCCATAAAAATGGAAATCTATTCTTTATTAATAACACCCATTCGCAAGGGTTTTTAACCATTGCGAAGGTTTACAAGTTCTCCAATCGTTTTGCAGCTTCTGAACCCCACTGACTGCTGCGTCCGTATTTCTCAATAATACGTTCATAGATCCTTCTGGCCTTTTCGATCTTATTCATACGCAAATAAGCCTCTCCAGCCTTTAACTCGGCTGAGGCTGCCCACTGGACATATTCTGAGTAATTGTAACCTACTTTCAAGAATTCAGAAACTGCAGTTTCATAAAGTTCCTGTCCAAAATAAGATTCACCGATCCAGTATTGGGCTTCTGCTTTCAACTCATTTTCGGTAAGAAGCGGAATAGCTCTGGCAAACATCTCTGCCGCATTGGCATATTTTTTGTCACGGTAATGACAGAATGCAATATCAAAAAGTGTAGAGGCTTCCAGTTCCTGATCTCCCCAACGCTCTATTATGATTTCATAGGCCATAATCGCCTTTTGCCATTCTTCTATAGTTTTGCAGACAAAAGCAAAGTTCCTGGCTGCATCAAAGGCAAGTTTTCCATCTTCATCATTTTCAATAACAGTGTAATAATGATCTAAAGCTTCACGATATTTTTCCTGGGAGAAGGTTATGGTTCCCAATTTAAGATGAGCTTCATTGCTCATTTTCTGATCGATAGATCCCGCAACTGTAGAGAAATCTGCAGCTGCTTCATCAAGTTTATTCTGTTCTAAATAAATAACTCCACGCCAGAAATAAGATTTTATCTTTGTCGGAACAGATACATTTTTCCCTTTTATCAAGCCCGACAGGATCTTCTCTGCTTTTTTCTTATCTGTTTTGGAATGATATACTGCACGGTTCAATTCGATATCGTTTATCTCTTCTGCGCTGAATAAATTCTTAAATTTTTTCGTTAATGTTTCTGCCTTTGGTCTGTTCTGCACACGATACAATGCAATGATATTCTGTAATGCTAACTCCTTTATTCCTTCATAGTCTGCGAAATTATTTCCAAGTTTATCGATAATAATCTTATACTCCTGAGCTGATAGAAGATACTCTTCCTGCAAAAAGGCAATATCACCTAAATATTCATGATTTTTCAGGTCATTTTTATTCTGCTTTACCAGCTCACCAAAAGTATATTTAGCCATTTCCAGTTCACCCGTTTCGAATTGCAGCTGTCCAAGTAAGAATAAGATTGGATAATCTTTTTCTACAATATGCATGATAGCAAATTTAGCATTTTCCTTATCGTTCAATTCCAAATAGTCCGAAGAGAGCTTTTGCCAGAACATATCACTTCTCTGTTCATCCGGAAGCATCAGTTGCGCTTTTATGGCAATATCGAATTTTCCATTCTTACGTAGCAGATCACTGTAATAGTCTATAACTCCGGCAAAATTCCTATAATTCCCTGCGTTGTTAACCAGAAAAGCAAGCTTCTGTTCTGCTGTTTCGCTTTGGCCGGATTCGTTTAAGATTACCGCATAATGAAAATACACATCTGGTTTAAACACATTAATATAAGATTCTGCGATCTGGTAGTTCTGAAGAGCTTTATCATTTTCATTTTGCTCGTAAAAATATTCTGCCAGGAAAATCTTGGCAGCAAAATAATTCTCTTCCAGGATGCTATCATCATTCAGTAAATTCTGGGCAAATTCAGCTGCTTTTTCAGGATTTGAATTTTTATAAAAATCAAATATCAAAAAGCGGAATTCATTAGCAGCAGAAGCTGCAGGATAGTTAATGATAAAAGTCTCCATCTTCCCAACCAAAACTTCATCCATATCAACAGCAGTAATAAGCATTTTCTTCAATTCAATTTCATCCACCCATTCGTTTTTCTTTAAGGTTTTAAGTTTATCAATCAATCCATTCAGGTCGGAAATCTTGGCGAACAAAGTAGCTGTATTTGATTCTGCCTTCAGCTTCGCTATCATTTTCAGATACAGCTTTGCCTTAGTATATAATCCTTCGGAAGTATTATCTCCCTTCAATAATTGCAGCGTTTTATCATACTCTTTCAGATCATCTGCCATTATCTTTACAAGTTCATTCTGCATCTTCTGTTTATTACCATTTTCTGAATATGTTAATAAAGTCTGCATCAGAGAATTAAAGGCATTTTCAAAATCTTTTTGTTTGAAACGGATCAAATAATTTCTTCTATTCTCAATTTTTTCTTTTAATCCTTCATCCGGTAGATCTTCTAAATTTACCTGATTCAACTCCTCTATTGCCTCATTATATTTAGCCTGCTGTTCATAACATTGAGCAATCTTGAAATACGCTTTGGCAAGTAACACCGGCTCTGTGTAACCTGTTGTGATCCTTTGATAATATTTTCGAGCTGCAGAAAATTGAGAAAATTTATCGTAATAAATATCACCCAGAACCATTAATAAATCATTTTGATCGGCAAAAGAAGAATTCAATAAAAGTTTATACGAATCAAGAGCCATTGCTATTTTACCTTCATTCAGCAAAATATCTGCATATAATCTATCGCATTTATATAGAGTATGTAAATCGTTGGTTGCTTTACGGGCATCGTCTATTTGAGCTTTAGCTTTGGATGTCTCAGACATGAGCAGATATGCTTTTGAAATATTGAGAAGATAATCTGATTTCAGTGAACTTTCACGAAATACTTTATTAAAGTTAGTCCTGTCTTTTACCAGTTCATCAGCTTTATTCAAATGAAGCTGGCAATTTGAATAAAATAAAATGTATTTATCAAGATCAGCTGAACTATCGAATTTATCGATCAATTTTTTTAATTCATTATAAGCAAGGTCATATCTGTTTAAACTCCGATAATATTCTGCCAGTTTATAGCGAAGCGGTTCTTCAAAAGTACGGGGAACATCTTCAGTAAGCTTAGCAGCCAATAATTCTGATGCTTTGGCAATACCAGAAGATTGTTCTTCCAGTTCAGCTTCCAATTCAACCGCTTTCCAGGCTGCATTGAAATTCCCGAATTCTGCTGTTATTTTTTTTAATGTACTACGACCTTCTTCCGGGATATTATCTGCAAAATAAGCCCTGGCCAGAATCAGCAGAACATCCGGAATATTCTTATCTTTTTCATAATTCCTTTCAAATTTCTTAGCTTTGATAATTATTTGATTGTATTCGCCCAATTCATAAAAGCTTTCCAAATATAGAGCCAATGAAGCTCGAGTCCATTCTGAAAGCGGGTATCTGTTTAACAGAAGTTCGCAGGTTTCAATTGTTTTATTATATTTCTGCTGATCAAATTGAACTACTGCTAAATTGTGTAAAACTTCATCTTTAAAAGAAAGTCCGGGAAAACCCTCAATGAGTTTAATAAAACTATTTTCAGACCTTCCGAACAACTTTCGGGCCTCGTAACTTTTACCGATCAGAAAAATGGCTTCCTGAGCTGCATCGGATGTTGGAGCATCAGCCACAACTTTTTCAAATTCTACAATTGCTTCTTCGTACAATCTATCATTGAAAAGATCTTTTCCAAAACTGAGATCTGCCGATAAGGTTACTGTCAGCAGAAAAAAAGTAAGGATCAACACTCTTCTCATTTTACAACCTCCCATAAGTCGGAAATCATGTTCGCTTTGCACAGCAAACAATCTTCACGAGCAAGAACTACTTACTCCTATTTATTAATTAGATAAAACTTATACTAATTATTCAGATATTCCATAGTTTTTATCTAACTTTGCATGTCAACTTAGAATTGACTTTGGAAGATAGAGCAGGAAAAGCAATTTTGCTGGATTCAAATTATTTTACTTGACTCAGATAGTTGAATACAGTTTGCAGATACAAGAGTTTTATAGAAAATTAAATTAAAATAGGAAACTATGAAATATAGGCTAGTTTTTCTGCTGATACTGATATTATCGTTCTCACTTTTTAGCGTAGAGCAAACCACATTAACTATTGCTGCCGGCAACAAAGATGGTGTTTATTTTAAGCTTGGCAAAGCTTTGGAAACTATCCTGGAAGATGAGAACAGCAACCTGGATGTAATTGTATTACAAACATCCGGATCAAATGAGAATGCTGAACTGATAAACAATAAACAAGCTGATCTTGCCTTCATGCAAAACGACATTGCCTATAATTTTTCCAATGGTGAACAGCAAATTGAAACTCTTCGCGGCCTGGCTTCTCTTTATACTGAAGTAATTCAAATAGTCGGAAAAAAAGACCTCTTCATTCAGGAAATATCTGATCTACAGGATGAGCCAATAGCAGTTGGTGAAATAAATAGCGGAACACTGCGAAATGCAATTGATATCTTAAGGGCTTCAAATTTAAAGGGTAAAGATTTCACTCAGAAAAATCTGGCTTTTTCTGAGATCAAAAATGGTTTTCTGCAAAATGAGATAAGTGCTGCCTTCATTACAGCCGGTCTTAAGTTTTCTCTTCTGGAAGATCTCTCCGAATCGGTAAATTTCATCCCTTTAAGCAAAGAAACGCTGCTAACTCTGCGTGATAAATATCCATATTTCGTTGCATCCACAATTCCCGCTAATACTTATTCAGGTCAAACAAAACCGGTTAGTGCTGCCGGTGTTAAAGCATTACTTGTAGCAAGTTCACAGCTATCACCACTATTAGCAGAAAAGGTTTGTTATGCAGTCTATAGCAACAGATCAATCCTTAAGAATGCACATCCAATTGCAGCAAAGATTTCATTAAGTACTTCCCAACGGGGAATGACACTGAAATTACACAAAGGCGCCCTGAATTATTACCATAAAAAAGCAATACATTTTACCATCTTTGCCATTTTCATTTTAATTGTAATTGCTTTATTATTATTATATTATAAAAAAAATGTCAGCAAAATATGTAAATACATAATGAATCAAATGCGGCAAAATATCCAATTCCGGAT
>QMNP01000112.1 GCA_003647825.1 Candidatus Cloacimonadota bacterium | reverse complement strand
TTATGAAATTCAGGAGAAATATTTAACAATAAAAGATGAAATTTTGCAGGAAACAAAAAAGCTTGAGAAAGAGAAATTCCAAAAAGAAAAATTAACAGATATTGAATCGATATCATCGAATGGGGAAGTTAATAATAAACCAACCATTATTGGCGTGAGCAAAGAAATGAAAGAGATATTTTCTCTTATCAATATCATCAGTGAACATAACGTTAATGTATTGATTACCGGACCTACCGGAAGTGGAAAAGAGCTTATTGCCAAAAGAATTCATCAAAATTTTAAAAGCGACTCTCCGTTTATAGCTATCAATTGTTCGGCAATTCCGGAACATCTATTAGAAAGTGAATTATTTGGTCATGCTAAAGGTGCATTTACAGGAGCTGTAAAGAGCAAAAAAGGTAAAATCGAACTGGCAAATAATGGAACTCTTTTCCTCGATGAGATCGGAGATATGAACCTTTCTTTGCAGGCAAAAATATTACGTGTGATCCAGGAAAGAAAAGTAACGCCAGTTGGAAGTTCAAAAGAGATTCCCGTTTCCATAAGGATCATATCTGCAACGAATAAAAATCTTGAAGAACTCATTGAATCAAACGAATTTAGACGAGATCTTTTTTACCGGTTGAATGTGATCAGGATTAAAATTCCTGCTCTCAAAGATCATAAGTCGGATGTCCCTGTTCTCGTAAGTCATTTCATCAAAAAGTATAATATGAAGTTTAAAAAGAATGTAAAAAGTATTTCCGTAAATGCTCTAAATTATTTAATTTCCTGCGAATGGCAGGGAAACATCAGAGAATTGGAAAATGAGATTGAAAAAGCCATACTGCTTTCTACAGAAGATATATTAAGAACGGATCTTTTTGCCAGTTCAAATAATTCTGCCGATTCCTCTTTATTTGAAAAACTTCCTCTTGATTGGGATGAATATCTTTCTCATAGACAAAATGTGAACAGTAAACTCGATTCAAATTATGTTAAAGCCTTGATAGATTCTGCTGATAGCAACATTCAAAAAGCGAGCAAACTGGGGAACCTTCCCAGATCACAGGTTTATAGATTACTAAAAAGAACCGAGAAATCAGAATAAAATCATCCTTTGTCAGACTTGCTTCGTGGAGTAGCATGAAGCGAGAATGACAACATTATTAATTCTTAATAATTACTAAAAAATCTTTCCTGTTACTCTTGAGTAACTATTGTCTCTCAAATGCTGCACTTTCATAACTGTTTATTATATCTGCAATTACGCTTAATGGCTCATAATTACATTATTTCTAACTGTCGCAGTTGAGTAACAAATAACTGATCTTTCTAATAAATAATAGTAGAATCAATAAAATCTCATATCAGATAATTATATCGTAACAATCTGCATTTAAACAATATACGCTCATACATATCTTTTGAGTAACCTCATAATCCTCATCTGGCACCGAAAATGCCATATACCGATATATAATGAAAAGTGTGCAAAAAAAGGAGGACATATGAAGTATAGTTGGATTATTTTAGTATTAGTTTTATTAAGTTTAAATCTTTTTGGTTCAGATTCTTCTCAGATCTTTGTAGATGAAAAAGAGAATGTTTACTGGTCGGGAGCTGTAGCAAAAGATTTTGAACCGATCGTTATTGAGAAACAGGAAAACAATCCTGTTCCACTTGAAAGGAATTTAACGTTAGTAGATTCCTTTTCATTAAAAGAGTATATTTCTGCTTCAAATCCCACAGGATATTATTATGATGTTTCTTTTGATAGAAGCACCGGAATGCTGAATTCTTTTACAAATGATTATACATCTTTAACGGATTCTGCTGAAGAGGCAATTCAAAGATCACCACTCTGGATGAGACCACAACTACAACAAAAAATGAAATCTCTAAGTCAAACAAAGCAGGATTATTGGGCAGAGGTCATCTTAAATGCCACAGACCCGTATATAGATGAAATCGCATTTGCTATTGCCACCTTATCTACGGCTTACCTTACATCACCATTGGCAGAACCGGAAGTATTGATCACAAATGCATTTTATATCTATATAAATGATCTTTTTCTGGATTATGCCGAAGTTGTAGATTACGGAACTTCCCAAACAGATGAAGATTATTATACTACTGTTCGTTATACGAAGATGAATGAATCAGGAGAGTTGGAACAAGTAGAAATTCCTAAAGAGATCTATTATTGGGATATTGCTCATCCTAAAGTAACTGGAGAGATTCCTGCCTTTATAGATCCTACCATTTTAGAATATAATCATCAAGGCAATATTGTTAGTCCGGACGAAGGTTATTTCTGGAGAGATTATCTTTTTAATTATACTTTCAAGGATACTTTAAATCTGCGTGCTATGATGGCTGGATGTGAGTATGTGTGGGATGGAATAGCATGCGAGTACCCAGGCATTGAATGGTTTGCCCAACCTGTTTCACCCTACGGCGACAGTTTAGATTATGCACTTCACAGATTGGCAAAATGGATCAATGCAGATATGCAATTTACATCACCTGGCGATAGACCTCATCAACCTGTTAGAATCGCTTACAAGGGAATGGGAAGATGCGGTGAATATGCACTTTTGACTACAGCTCTTGGTAGAGCATTACTACTTCCCACCACAAATGTGAGCAATTGGATCTATATTTGGGATCATACTTTCAACGAAATGTGGCTGGAAGGTTGGGAGCATTACGAATCATATTATTGGGAATGGGGTGCAACATTCTATGGAGGATATGATTACAGCGCAATTTCTCCTTTTGAAACAAGAAGCGATGGCCTATTAACAACAGTAACTGAACACTATGTAGATTATTCAACGATCAACCTTACTATTTTGGACGAGAATGATGATCCTGTAGAAGGAGCAAAAGTAAAGTTATTCGTTCAAAGACCCGATGAAGAAATTCTGCAATCAATGGTCGCCTACTCAGATAACAACGGCTTTGTCCATTTTACTGTAAGTGATGGTTACGACTATTTTGCCAGAGCTGAAACTGTAATCGGAAATTCTCCCACCGCTGGTGTATCATTACTGGTATCTGCTCCAATTGCCGGAAATACTTACGATCTCGCCATGAACGTTTCTGCATCTTTACCACAGACAATTTATACATTAGTAGATCCACCACCCAATACAGCGGATGATTACAAAGTTGTAGTAGAATTTGATGTACCGCAATATGCAGTTATTGGGGCTGCTCGATGGGATGACATAGGAGGCATAGCATATTATGCCAATGCTATTGAAGATGGTAACGTCGATTTCTTTATTTTGGATAATGCTAATTACGATCTATTTCAAGATGATCAGGATATAAATTCAGTCTATGCAGAAATAGCTGTAAATTCTAGTTCTTATGAATTTGATATTCCCGATGAAGATGATTGGCACTTCATCTTTTCCAATAAAAATCATATTGATAATCATCAGTATGTAGAAGCATCTGTGAAGTTATACCAATATACCACTTCTACCAATGAAGATGAAATTGTATCAACAAATTCACTTTCAAATAATTTTCCAAATCCATTCAATCCTTCAACTACCATCTCTTTTTCATTAGCTCAATCATCAAAGTCTGTGAATTTGGAAATCTACAATCTGAAAGGACAAAAGGTTAAAACTTTGGACTGCAGCAATTCTTTTGCTGCTGCGTCAAAGAAATTGACGCACTCCATAGTTTGGAATGGAGATGATGAAAATAATAAACCTGTCTCTTCCGGTATTTATTTCTATAGATTGATGGTTGAAAACAAAATTGTAGCAAATAAAAGAATGTTGCTCCTCAAATAGTAACGGTTGTCTCCTCAGAGAGTCCTATTCTCTTAATAGGGCTCTTGGGAGGCTAAATGAGAAAAAATGAAAATTATAATAGCTGGAAGTGATTCAATAATTGCTGAAGATCTACAACAGATGATGAAAAATGCTGGTTATACTTCTATTCTACAAACAACAACCGGTGAGGAAACGATTGAGAAAGTGAAAGAATTTGAACCGGATATTGTAATCCTGGATATATATCTAACTGGTAAAATAGACGGGAAAATAGTAGCAAAGGAAATTAAGAAAATTAGCAAATCCACGATCATGTTCTATTCAACTATCAGAGACATGCAGACAATACAAGAAATACAATCTGTAACTGCTGGATCAGTAATAGATTCACATAAACTTCTGTTTGGGTTGGATGATGAAAAACAGATAATCTCAAATGTAGAAAAAGTGATGATGGCAGATGTTCTTACAAAAGAAATTTTAAAAGAAAAATTAAATAAAAATGAATGTTAATATCGAAATCAAAATTGAACTGTTACTATCGAAGTTATATTATTTTTTAATCGTTAATCAAAAAAAATAGGGGAGTTTATGAAAAAATTATTATTTATTTTATTCGCAATTATGTTGGCAGCCACAGTTTGGGCTCAAGTAGCTAACGATACTTGCGAAACTGCTGAGGTTGTTGATGAAGTTACAGATCTGCCTTTTGATACTACTGAAGCTACTCCAAGTGGTTTTAGTGCATTTATTACCAGTAACGATATCTGGTATGTTTATACTGCTACTTCCAATGGTTCGCTTTATGCCGGAATATGTGGTAGTAGTTTTGATACAAAATTAGCCATTTATGCTGAATGCGATGCTACTTCAGTCCTGGGTCAAAATGATGACTCTTGTGGCTTACAATCTGAAATTACCATTGATGTCGTAGATGGTGAAGATTATTACATCAGGGTTGGTGGATACAGCTCCAATTATGGTACCGGAGTTTTAGATGTTATATTAACTCCATCGTTTTTTAGTGGACCACCGGTAGATCTTTTTGTTACAAATACTGGTTATGCAACCTGGCTAGAACCAGAAAGTAGCTCTCGTGATCTTTTAGGTTACAATGTATATCTGGATGCTGGAACACCCGTTTTAGTTACAGATCTTTTCTACCAATACACAGGCTTAGTGGAAGGTCAAGCTTATCTGGCTGAAGTAACTGCTGTTTATGATGATGGTGAATCTGATCCTGTGGAATATACTTTCACTGTAACCTACGACACACCTATAAATGTAATGGTAAATACTGATGCTGGTACAATTAGCTGGCTTGCTCCCACTATTACAATTGCCGAAGATAACTTTGATGCTTTTACAGCTGGAGATTATCTGGGTGTGGTTAGTGATAACTGGACAACCTGGTCTAATTCTCCAGGTAGTGGTGAAGATGCTTTGATTAGTGATGTACAATCATCTAGCCCTACTAATTCTGTATTAGTAGAAGCAAATGATGACCTTGTATATATTATGGATAATTACACAACAGGCAAATACTCTTATGATATGAAAATGTATGTACCAGCTGGCTATAGTGGATACTTTAATTTACAGAAAACAAGTTCTCCTGGTCAGGAATGGGGATTCGAAGTCTTTTATATGACAAATGGAACAGCTTCTGTAAGTGCTGCAGGTTCAGGATCTTTCTCTCATATCTTTAATCATGATGAGTGGATGGATCTTAAAGTGATAGTTGATCTTGATAATGATCTGGCAACATACTATCATAATGGCGAGGAAATGATAGAATACCAATGGACACTTGGTGCAAATGGTAATGCGGGTCTTCTTTCATTCGGTGGTGCAAATATCTATGGCGGAGCCAACCCTGGTTCTTCAGATACTCCACTATTCTATATGGATGATGTTGTGCTAAGCGTACTTCAAAATGTTTCTAATTATAATGTATATCTTGATGGTGTCTCTGCTGCAACAGTTGCCGAAGGTATAAATGAATACTCTTATGAAGGGTTGGTGGAACTGCAAGCATACACAGCAGGCGTATCCGCTCTTTATGATGGTAACGAATCTGATATTGTTGAAGTCGATTTTATTTATGAACCGATTACAACATACGATCCTCCAACAGATCTTTTCGTAACACATCTTGGCTATGCAACTTGGTCAGCTCCAGAGAGTGGTGACATGCGTGATCTTTTGGGTTACAATGTATATCTGGATGGCGGAACACCTGTATTCG
>QMNP01000111.1 GCA_003647825.1 Candidatus Cloacimonadota bacterium | reverse complement strand
TATTTTTGATAATATCAAAATTCTGCTAAATGTAGATATTTACGATTCGATCTGCGATTATGATATTCTAATCACCGATTTTTCCAGTATTTATTTTGATTTCCTGCTAACTGGCAAACCGATAATCTTTACAGTTTTTGATAAAGATGAGTATTTAAAAAACGAACGAGAATTGTATTATGAATATAACGAAATAACACCCGGACCAAAGACAAAGAATTGGGAAGAAACGATAAAATCAGCCGTAAGTATATTGGCTGGAAATGATGAGTATAAACAGCAGAGAGAGAAAATTAAAAACAGGTTCTTCAAATACAATGACGGAAGAAATTCAGAAAGAGTTTTCAAGGAAATATCTGCGTTAACCGGCACTAAAAAGAAAAATAAATGAAGAAAATTATTGGATCAATAGTAACTTATAACACAAAAATAGACGTACTTGCCAAAGCAATAAACAGCTTCAATGAAATCCTATTAGATAGAAAGTTGATAATTATAGATAACTCTCCCACAGATGAATTGAAGGAAATTGCAGATGCTCATCAGGCGGAATACATTCACAATAAAGAAAATACCGGTTACGGTGCAGCCCATAATATTGCGCTGAAACGTTCGCTCAATCAGGCGGAATATCACCTGGTTTTCAATCCTGATGTTTTCTGGGATAAAGGTACAATCGAGAATATTTATGATTTTATGCAGAATAATTCCGATGTCGGTCAATTGATGCCCAAAGTGCTCTATTCCAATGGTGAACTGCAATATCTCTGTAAACTTCTGCCAACACCAGCAGATCTTTTTTTTCGTAGATTCCTGCCGCGAATTGGATATTTAAAAAAACAAAATGAAAAATTCGAGCTTAGATTTACCGGCTATAACAAGATCATGAATATTCCATATTTAAGCGGTTGTTTCATGTTTTTCAGAACAGCTGCTTTGCAAAAAGCAGGATTATTTGATGAACGGTTTTTCATGTATCCCGAGGATATTGATATAACCAGAAGAATTCATAAATATTTTAGAACTTTGTATTATCCGCAAGTTGCTGTTTATCACGATCATGCCAAGGAGTCGTATGTTACCAGAAGAATGCTTTGGATCCACATAAAAAATTTGATTAAATATTTTAATAAATGGGGCTGGTTTTTTGATAAAGAGCGGCAGGAAATTAATCGCAAGACCTTGGAAAATCTATAAGATCACTTTCTGAACTACATCTTTTAATGCTACCAGATTTGAAGTAGAATAAGTTTGGTAAAATCCTTTTGAATATAATTTTCTGATAATTTTAAGTCGTTTGGGTTTTGAAAGATCATACATTTCATTCCTTTGATTTAAAAAGTAGATCATCTCATCCAGAAAAATTCGATTTGATTCTGACAGTATTTTGTTCTGGTCTAAGCTTGTTTTTAAATCTGAGAGCATTCGATTTTTTTTCTCAAAAACGATTTTATGATTTTGCCGCAGGTTGTTGATATCCCTGAAAAACCTTAATACTTTTTTATGAGTTGGCAGCCCAATAGATTGTGAAGTATGAATTCGATAATTAATAAGAGATTCGGAAATAAAGTATCCGGCATTTTTATTTAGAAAACTAAGGATCAGAACGATCCAGTTATCATGATAGAATTCGCTGGAAATGGGGAAAAAGTATTTTTTGAATTCAGCTCTGAATGCCAGAACAGCTCCGTAAATAAAGCTTTCCCGAATCAATAATTCTTTTTGCAGACCAGATTTGAATTTGCTTTGCTTCTGCAGGTTGAAATTAACCGAATCCCAAAGTGTGTAATCCAGTTTCTCATTTTCATTAAAAGCATCTGCATCAGAAAAAACATAATAACAATCTGCCTTTTGTCGAAAAATCTTCATCATTTTTTTTACTTTATTTGGCTTCCAGATGTCATCTTGATCTGCTAAAAATATTATATCGCCTGTGCAGTTTTTAATTGCCTTCTCAAAATTCTTCACAAAACCAAGATTTTGCTCATTGAAGATAAGTTTTATGCTGGAGTTATCTGCAGCAAATTTATTTAGAATTTCTTTTGTTTTGTCGGATGAAAGATCGTCGCAAATAACGATCTCATCAACTTTTTCCGTCTGATCTAAAATACTTATAATCTGGTCAGATACGTATTTTTCGCCATTAAAAGTGCACAGCGCAACGGATGTTTTCATTATATTTTATGCTTTAATATAGTATAAATCGCGCAGCATATCACCGGCAATATTTTCAAATTTTACAAGATCTTCTTTTGATATATCTTGAGGCCAATTAGAGATTTTGTCCTTATCCATGCTTTTATCATAAGCCAGCATCTGCTCAGAAAATGGTAATTCGATAAACTCACAAATTTTCATTAGAACACTTTCAGGATCACTAATTAAATCCTCAAATCGAATTTCAAGATAATGATTGGTATGCAAAGCCTGACGTCTGATCTCACTGATCTGCCAAATCCAATTTGCGGCCAGATCTTCGATTTTATTCTCTGTGTTTCCTCTTTCAACTTTGTGTGAAACTGCCGTATCTCTTCCATCACGTATAATGTGTATAAACTTTGCTTCAGGTAATATGCTGGCAATATTGATAATTTGATTTTCAAATGGTCGTACAAATTCTCCGATGCGTTTTGTGCCTAATTCCTCAGCATAGAGATTACAAAATGCTCTCAATCCTTTTGAGTAATCAAAAGAATTAAGCTCGTTTATCTGTGTTACAAAGCTTGATCTGGAAATATTTAACTTTGACCATAGAGGATGAGTCATTATTATTTTAAAGAATATTTTCTTATTTTTTTGCTTCTTTTTCTGTAATAACTTATAATTCAAATTAGTAAATATTTCAGATGTAACTACCAGGTCGGGATGTGAATTGAGCATTAATCTTAAAAGAGATGTTCCGGAATTATCGGCACCAACAATGATAGGGATCGGTGGAAAATCTGTGATGATCCGGATATCAGATTTCTGCTTATGCAATGCGGAACTCATTCTCTTTATTTTCATTTCAATTCTATTAGTGAAGCTTTTAACTCTGGACGGTAATGGCTTATGTACAAAAAAATGAGTTTTCCAGGGCTCAGATTTATCGTTGGGAATACCATGCGGATCAGTGATCTTTTTTAGTTCAGATGCTTCTGGTAATATAATATCATTTGGCTGGCACTGTTGTCTTTGAACATGCCACCGTTTTTGTATAACCTCTTCCTCCGAGAAAACACGACCGCAGAATTTTGCTGTCGCATGGGCTTTATTAAGTACGATGTAATGACGTAATATGAAAGATTCAGGATAGATTTTACGATTTTCAAAATTTATCCTGTGGCCACCGGAACCGGCAATATCGATCTTTTGTCCAAAGTTTTTCCAGACTTTAATCTGCCTGAAGGTCATGGGCTCATAATAATAGTAATAGCGCATTGTTTCGATATAATCTTTACCTTCATGATCTGGCTCTTCTTTAGTGGGAATGAAAACGAATTCATCGAAATTTATCGCATTATAGCCATTTTTATCCACTTCTATAATTGCATCTTTTAACGTAGAAAACCGTTTTGGTGCCTGCCTGATTTCATCTGCATCATAATGTATGAACCAGTCAGCATCGATCTCGTATGACAAATTCTCTTTCATTTTTAGAAGTGGTTCCAGTTCAAATACACCATTAAAGGGGTAATGCTCAATTCGAAATACATTTTTATCTCGGAAGGACTCAGCTATTTCCAATGTTTTATCGGTTGAATCATTATCTATTACACAAACTTCAATACCTTCATTATACAAAAATTCCAAGCATCGCTTCAAATAACGTTCTTCATTTCGAACAGTAAGCAGGGCAACAATTCTCATAATATTCCTAAATAAAATTAAATCTTGAATTCGGTAATTTTATATTACCGGTTAATGATATAATTTCAATTTCTTGCAAATCCCTCAATATCATGTCACAAAATATTGTTTGACATGCAAAACTGTAAATTATTATTAAAAAAAATAAGGATTAATTTTTTGAGTAATTTAGCAATAAATTTATCTAGCGGTCATTGATCTGAAAATAGTAGATTCATTCACGATAGTTTTTGAAAAGAGGATATGTAAATATTTTGAGAAATAAAGGCAGCGGGATTAAACATTTACTAATCGATTTATTACTTCTGAATCTATCAGTATTTCTGGTTTACATGCTTAAGATCAGAGGTTTCACTTCTACAGAAGTTTTCAGCCCTTTCAATATTAAAGTATTTTTTATTTTTGCGATTTCATTGAATCTGATCTGGTTCATTCTCTTTTTCATTTTTAATAAAAAGTTGAGTTTTATTAGTGTTCTGGAAGAAAATTCTTCAATTTCCAAAGGTGTATTTTTTGGAATTGTACTGATCTATATCCTGAGCTTTTTTTTGCATCCTTCAGCTGAAGCTATCTCCTGGAAAATGTTAGGTTTATATTGGCTGTTAACTTATTTCTTTGTAATGCTGGGAAAATGGTTTGTTTATCATATTCAGAAAGATCTGTATTTGAGAACAGAGAAGGTAAAACCATCTCTTATAATTGGAAATACAGATAAGGCTGAGGAGATTTTTCAAATTGTGAATAATTTTCCATCGTTGGGATATAGTATCACCGGTTTTATCAATGATGATAATTCTGAATATAATATTGGAAAATATAATGAGGTTGATGAAGTAATAGCCAAGTATGAGATAGAAGAAATTATATTTGCACTCGATAGAGATAATGCAGATCTTCTTTTTTCAATGTTATCAAAACCTTCCATCAATAAATTAAGTATCAGTATCAGATCGGATTTATATGATCTTGTAACCGGACTTGGCAGGATAGAAACCATTCCCGGTTTACCTGTTATAAAATTAAATTCCAGAATATTAAAAGATTCACAGAAATCATTCAAACGAGTCTTTGATATTATCCTCTCTGCATTATTTCTTCTGTTCATATTTCCAATAATAGTTGTTATTTCCATACTTATAAAAATTGATTCTGCAGGCCCGATCTTCTTTAAGCAGAAGAGAATGAGAAATGAAATTGATGAATATAAAATCTTTAAATTCCGCTCTATGAAAAAAAATGCCGAAGAAAATACAGGACCGGTTTGGGCAGACAAAGATGATCCACGAATTACTAAAATCGGAAAATTCTTAAGGAAATACTGGTTAGATGAAATCCCGCAGTTTATCAATGTATTAAAAGGTGAAATGAGCCTTGTCGGACCTCGTCCCGAAAGATTGCATTTCGTTGAAATCCTGGAAAAAGACATTCCATTTTACCGGAGAAGATTTGCTGTGAAACCCGGAATAACCGGCTGGGCACAAATTAAGCAGAAATACGATGAAAATGTAGAAGATGTTCGCCAGAAATTGAAATACGATTTTTATTATATCGAAAACATGTCGTTGTCCCTAGATTTTAAAATTCTTTTTATTACTTTATATATGATGCTTTTTGGCAAAGGACGCTGATTGATGAGCGAAGAACAAAAATTTCAAAATGAACTGAAAAATGTAGCAAAATATACAGGGATCAGTTTAATCGGGATTCTATTCTTTAACCTGATGGGTTATATAAACAACATCATCATCACCAGAAATGTTGATCCGGAATTCTTTGGATTATTTGTTCTTTCTGTAAGAATTGTCAGTTATTTGGCAATGATGTCCTATTTTGGTCTGCATACCGGTTCGATGAAATTTATCTCTCAGTATTTTTCTGTGTCTCAACACTCGAAAGTGAAGAGTATCTTTTTCTTCACTTTAAAAATTGTTGCTATTTCCAGCCTTACATTATCTGCGCTAGTTTTTATTTTCAGTCCATATATCTCAACGCGAATATTCCACAAACCGGAACTTTCCCCGATTTTGAGAATGATGCTGTTTATTGTTCCATTTGCCTCAGTTGGCGGTGTTTTTCTATTGAGTCTTAGAGGTCTTAAACTTATCAAACATCAAGTTCTTACGTCTAAGATCATTGAACCTCTAGCTCGATGTGTTTTCCTGCTAGTTTTCTTTTATTTCGGCTACAAAACTTTCGGTATTATCTGGACGCAGATCATA
>QMNP01000110.1 GCA_003647825.1 Candidatus Cloacimonadota bacterium | reverse complement strand
TTTTTTTCTGCGAATATTAAAAAAAGTACCTGAGTTCAGGAGTGCGAAGTACGAAGTGCGGAAAAGGAGATCGTTTCCCTAACTTCATGAGAAGCCGACTTTTAAGTAGAAATGCAATACTTTGCGTCTAACGGAAAACAAGTTACCACACGAAGTTTAAGGAGCGAGAAGAATTACTATTTTAACCATCCGTAAGGTGTGCAATTGTCCACCTTATTCATATTTGAGTGACTTCACCGGATTCAAATTTGCAGCTCTGATCGAATGAAAACTAACCGTTAAGATGGCAATCAGTAAAGCAATAAAACCTGATGCAATAAACAAAATTGGATTAATTGTAGTTTTATAGGCAAAATTCTGCAGCCACTTATTCATGGCATAATATGTAATCGGCCAGGCAATCAGGTTAGAAATCAGAACCCACTTTGCGAAATCTTTTGTTAAGATGAAAACAATGGAGCTGACAGTAGATCCTAAAACTTTTCTAATACCGATCTCTTTGGTTCGTTGTTCTGTAATAAAAGTAGCCAATCCAAATAAGCCCAGACAAGCAATGAAGATGGCTAATCCTGCAAATGTAACAATCTTTCCTGCGAAATTTCTTTCATCAAAAAATTGGAAACTGAAAGCCTGCTCAAATGTAAATGAATTGAAATCACGATCAGGCCAGATCTCATTAAAAATTACTTCAATCTGTTCTGTTGTCTGCTCTATATCTTCTGCTCGGATCAGCAGTAAACCATTCATGGGAAAGTAATGCATTATCATTGGTTCTATAGTTTGCCTGGCATCACCAAAATGAATGTCCTTAATTACACCAATTACGTTTAATGAAACATCATTTCCTTCGGCAGGAACATGAATTATGCTTTTACCTTCATGAGTGTCCCACCCCGACATTTTAAAAGCTGTTTCGTTCATCAAAACAGAGCTCATAGAATCTGAAACTGAGCCTTTTCTAAAATTCCTGCCTGCCAGGATTTCGATATCTAATGTTTCTATGAAATTCTCATCTACAAAGATCTCATCTGTCATCACACCGTGTTCCCCAATCCGATGATCAAAGAAAACTTCTGCAGTCGGCAAGGTTCTGCCAGGCATTTGTCTTACTCGTGATGCGTTGGTAACTGAAGGCAAATTTAGAACTTGTTCTTTGAAAAGATCAGACTGCATGGTAATGTTTTGGTCAAACGAAGGAACCACAACAATGCTTTCTTTATTATAGCCAAAATCTCTTGATTCCAAATAATTCAGCTGACTTATCACTATCATCACACCCAGAATTAAAGAAATTGAAATGGAAAACTGAACTACAACAAGTACGCGGCGCAAGATCGCTCCACCTTTACCGGATCGAAATTTTCCTTTTAACGTATTTACCGGCTTAAATGCAGATATTATAAGAGCAGGATAAAAACCGGAAATCAAACCTATCAAGATTGATGCAGATAGCATTCCCAACAAAAAGACAGGCGTTTGAAATATTGTGAAATCCAAACGTTTATTCAAGAATTCCTGCAAATGTGGAAGAGATACTTCCACAGCACTGATCGCTATAGTCATTGCAAATATTGAATATAAAACCGATTCGATGAGAAATTGAGTGGAAAGTTGAGTTCGGCTGGCACCCACCACTTTCCGCATTCCAACTTCTTTGCTTCGTTTGGAAGAACGGGCACTGGAAAGATTGATGAAATTCATTGATGCGACCAGTAAAATCAAGATCGCAATTGCGATAAGACTATAAACAATGGAAAAATCACTTTTATACCGATTGAATGCATCATATCGAAGTTCAGATGATTTAAGATGCATATCCAGAAGAGGCTGCATTATCGGAGTGAACATCATTGTCATCCCATTTGTCCGGGCAACACTGATAATTTTATCTTCCACTACCTGTGCAGCTGCATCATCTTTTATTCGTACATAACCTGTTAAAGTCAAATTTTCCCAGGAATCCCACCACATTGTATTCAACGATACATCCATCGTCATGATCACACCATATTGCAGGTGAGTATTAAAGGGATTATTTTCTACAATTCCAGCTACGTATCCATCCTGAATAAAACTTATCTCAAGGGCTTTACCAATAGGATCTTCATCACCAAAAAGCGCTTCTGCAGTTTCTTGGGTAAGATATACAGCATTTGGATCAGAGAGTGGATTTTCACTTTCTCCACTCAGGATATTCGGACGGAAAACACCGAAAAAATTTGAATCTGTAAGCAAGGCTCTCCGAAAAATAGACATGGAATCCGGAATTTCTATATCGGCTCTTTTTATACGTGCACCATATCCGCCAATGCGAGTAGCTGCTTCTATTTCTGGAATCTCTTCCGCAATTATCGGATAGAGCGGACCTACCGTAACTGCTGAAATCCAATCTTTGGAATTGTCATTGGAAACAACTCGATAAACATTTTCCGGTTCATCAATATGATGATCGAAAGTTAGATCATCATATACATAAAGATTTATAATTATACAAACGTAAATTCCCAAAGCCAAACCAAATATATTGATAAAAGAAAATGTTTTGTTCTGACTTATGTTTCTCAATGCTACTTTTAAATAATTCTTAAACACTTTTTTGATCCCATCCCTTTTTTATTATACAATTTCCAAGTTTGCCAGTCAGGCGGAACTTTAGTGAAGACAGATCTCGGGAATCCATTAAATCCGCATTATGAAGATCAGACTTCCTGCTTACTTCGACCAGGCCAACAAATTTCGCAACGAGTTTATTCCTTCCATTTCACTTAAATAAAAGCAATCAACATGCCAAACCGTAATGAGTTGTATTTCAATCATTTAAGTAAATCAGCCATCTTTAAGTTGTCCGTTTAAGAACTGTTGCTGTTCGCTGACGGACAGGTGAGATTAAATTAGGAATAAGTGTATAGGGAGATTATCTATAATAAATCTGAATTGACACCATAAATGTAAATTCTAATCCTAAAAT
Source organism: Candidatus Cloacimonadota bacterium (assembly GCA_003647825.1). Lineage (GTDB taxonomy): Bacteria > Cloacimonadota > Cloacimonadia > Cloacimonadales > TCS61 > B137-G9. The sequence continues at coordinate 3,120 of QMNP01000110.1, read as the reverse complement.
GAGTTCTGCATAATAGAGTGTTTTTGTGAGAAAAAAAAGTGTGTCTTTGCGAGTTTGCTGCTTGCTGTTGCTTACGAAGCAATCTCTATAAATAGTAATCAATTAGCAATATAGATTGCTTCAGCAGAAACTCTCTGATAGATGCTTCGCAAAGACAAAGTTTGTATTATGCAGAAGCCTTTAATCCTAAATGAAGAGGAGAAAGTATGGATAAAATAATCATTAAATGGTTGCTTTCAGGTGTTATTTTCATCCAATTCCTAACCAGAAGAATTGAAAATGAAGGATGGATAAAAACCTGGTGGTGGCAGCTGATGGAATACTCTGAGAGTTTTGAGGATTTTAGGGAATGTAATAATTAGTGCCGTTTCCGTTTCACAATACAGCAGAAGCTGTATAAATCAAAGTCTTACGAACTGTAAAGCTCGTAAGAAAAGCAGGAGTAGATCATGAGCAGGTTTAAAACCGCAAATCTATTACGCAATTTCGCCAGATATTTCTTATTAATACTAGGAATATTAGTTTTTGTCTTTGCCTTACTATCCGGAGCAGAACAAACAGGTGGAATCAAAGGAATTATTGTGAATAGCCCAAACGCACTTCCCTGGTTAGTATTTCTATTTATCGTTTGGTTGGCTTGGAAGAAGGAGCTGATCGGGGGGATCGTTATTATTCTCTTCAGTGTAGCTGCATCAATTTTATTCAGTATTTGGAATGACTTGTTTGAATTTTCTTTCTGGCTGGTTCTGGTAATTCTAATTTGTGGTATCTTCTTAATATTAAGTTGGAAATTGAGAAAGTAAGGTGGGTAATTGCCCACCTACTCATATTTAAGTGCCTTAACTGGATTTAAATTAGCTGCTTTAATTGTTTGATAACTAACTGTAAGAACCGAAATAAGCAAAGTGCTCCCACCTGCTATAACAAATACAATTAAACTGATTTCAGTTTTGTAGGCAAAGCCATAAAGCCATTTATTCATAATGAAATAAGCTATTGGTAAAGCAATCAGGTTGGCCAGAATCACCCATTTGGTAAAGTCTGTGGAAAGAAGCTTCACAACCTGCATTACCGATGATCCCAAGACTTTTCTAATACCAATTTCTTTAGTGCGTTTCTGGATCATGAAAGATGATAATCCCAAAAGTCCCAAACTGGATATTATTATGGCAAAGAAGGCAAAATAGTTGAATAGTTTTCCCAATCGAATTTCAGCTCGATACAAATTATCGAATTCATCATCCAGAAAGTTGTATTCAAACAAAAAGTCAGGGGCTAAATCCCTGCTTACTTTTTCAATGAATTCTATGGTTGCGGGTATATCATTTCCACTGATCTTAATCGCAACATAATTATCCCATTCGGGAATTGCCAGAAGAGCTAAAGGTTGAATTTGGCTGTGAAGAGAACGGAAATTGAAATCCTTTACAACTCCTTTTATCACACCATCAGCAAAAGATTTTCCTATCGGATTTTTGATATTAGCCATTCGGATAGCTGTTTCATTTAAGATATATTCAAACTCTTCTTCTTCCGAATATGCATCCTTGGAATAAAATTCTCCGGCTATCATTTGCAAGCCAAAGGTCTTGATGAAATCTTTATCACAAGAGATCAAAGGTAAATTCAATTCCTGCTGTCCGTCATTACCTTCCCATTGATCAATTGTTGTACTCCATTTTGGATACAGGCCAAGTTGACTGGAAGTTCTTGTAACACTTTTAATATTTGGATTTTTTAAAAGTTCATTTTTCAACGCCTCAGATTTTTCGAAGAATTTGTTGTTCAAAGGAAGGTATACTACATTTTCCTTACTGAATCCCAATTTTCTATTGCGAATATACTTCATCTGATTTGATACTACAATCGTTGAAAAGATGAGAATAATGGAAAGTGTGAACTGCAAAACGACCAGAGCTTTTCTTAAACCAGAAGAACTGCTTTGATTACTACCTTTTAATACACTCACCGGTTTGAAAGCTGAAAGCAGAAAGGCTGGATATAATCCAGATATTAAACCAGTAAAAACTGTAATTCCAAACAGCAATATCAGCATTTCGGAATTAAATATATTAAGAAACAGCTGTTTCTCTGTGAGTTCATTGAATATTGGCATTAGTAGTTCTGCAAACACAACTGCCAGAAGCAGGGAAAGAAATGCCAGTAAAATTGATTCGCTCAGAAATTGAGTTTTTAATTGATTACGAACAGCACCCACTACTTTTCTTACTCCGATCTCTCGAGATCGCTGCATAGATCGAGCTGTAGAGAGATTCATAAAATTGATGCAGGCAATCAGCAGAATAAAGATGGCTATTGATGAGAAGATATAGATATAATTCATCATTCCGGGGCTACCATCGAGGTTATAAAGATGAATATCTAAAAGCGGCTGCAAGAAAAATTCTCTGCCCAATTCCGGTATTATCTCATCAATGCAGATATTAATATTTTCTTCAACAGATTCTGTTCGAGCTCCTTCATTCAATAACACAAATGTATTGAATCCAAAATCTCCCCAATCTTCTTCACTACCATATCCGTGAACTTCCGGCAAGCGCGAGAACTGCATTAGAAAATCAAATTCCAGATGACTTCCGGCAGGAAGCTCTGCCAGCACGCCATCAACCGTCAAATCTATATCATTGTTAATCGAAATAACTTTGCCCAATGCATCAGCGTCGGGAAAGAAAATCTCTGCCATTTTCTGACTGATAACTGCTGAGTTGGGATCATTAAGAGCATGCTCGGGATCTCCTTGAATAAAAGGAAGCGTGAAGATATTGAAGATATTTCTATCTGTGTAACCTGCCTGAACTTTCAGTTTTTTGTCACCAACACTCAGAAGAACTGATCCTTCATTATAAAAGCGAGCAGCATCTAAAATTTCTGGATATTTTTCTTTGATAGTTCGTGCCATGGGAGGTGGCGTGCGCCAATGTTGTCGAGTTTCTCCGTTTACATTGTAGGAATACAGAATTCGATAAATGTTGTCAGCTTTCTCGTTGAATCTATCGAAATTATATTCATCCTGAACCCAAAGCATTATCAGGATGCAGATCGCCATTCCGATGGCCAGCCCTGAGATATTTATAAAAGAAAATCCTTTTTGTCTGGCCA
>QMNP01000109.1 GCA_003647825.1 Candidatus Cloacimonadota bacterium | reverse complement strand
CATAAATAAAAAAGTATTTTTTAAGAATGGTAAACTTATATGAGCAATAGCTCCTTTGTCTGCGCTGCCAAAATAAAGAGCACTGGCTACCAGAATACCCAGAGTAATTTGAGCAAGCAGTTTATATCTGGCAATTAAGCCTTCTTTTACTTTCAAGAAATTCTTCAGATAATCATCCAGAAAACCAACACCGGCAAGCCAGATCGTTGTAATGATCATGATAAGGATATTACTATTTACCAGATTATTCCATAGAAGTACGGAAAGTAATAAACTGGATACGATTATCAATCCGCCCATGGTTGGAGTTCCTTTCTTTTCCTGATGCTGGATGGGTAGATATTCATTAATTCTTTCTACAGCCTGATGTTTTCTAAGTAATCTGATGAATTTTGGACCCAGAAAAATGGAGAACATTATAGCTGTAATGAAAGCTCCAATTGATCGGAAGGTGACATATTGAAAAACATTGAAAATGATATAACCGAAAACTTCTGTTTCAGCTAAGGGATTGAATAAATGATAAAACATATTACAACCTTTCTATAATTTTTTCTAAATGAATACTGTGAGAAGCTTTTATCAGGATTACTGCATTTTCCGGAAGATCATGCAAAGCATCTGATTTTAACAGGGATTCTATATTGTCAAAATGAAGATCCGCATTAAACAATTTAGATTTTGAACCAACTGCAATTAATTTATAATAATTCTTCTTTGATAATTGTGCAGCGATCTGCAAGTGATATCTTGAAGATTGCTCTCCGAGTTCTAACATATCTCCTAAAATAGCAACATGAGGTTTTTCCACTTTATGGGAAGCCCAAAAATCTATGGCAGCCTGCATGGAATCTGGATTTGCATTATAACAATCTAATAATAATTCTCGATTTTTACTTCTAGTTATTTCCATACGATGAGCTACAGAAAAAGGAACTTGTAAACCAGTTTGAATTTCTGATGCCGGAATTCCTAGTTCTCTGCATACCGCAATAGCGATCAGAGCATTTAAGGTAAATTTCTGGTAGGGTGTAGGAATGGAAAATTTAAGATCATTAATTAAGAACTCAGTAGAATCATTTACATTTTTTATGCTCTCTATATGATAAACAGCAGATTTATTGCTGCCGAAAGTAATTCCATCAAATTCTGAGAATCTATGATCATCAGCTGGAAAGAATCTTACCATACCTTCTACGTTGAATAAAGCAGATTTTTCTTTAAATACATTTTCTTCATTAAGCAAAAATTCCAGATGAGAAGGTCCAATGGCTGTGATAATACCAATATCGGGAGAAGCTATCTCCGTAAGAAGTTTGATTTCCCCAAATTGATTTGTTCCCAGCTCCACTACAGCATATTCGTGGTCAGCTCTCAATTTAAAAATGGTTTTTGGAAGGCCGATAAGATTATTCTCATTGCCATAAGTACTTAGTGTATTGGCAGCTTGAGCTAATATGTTTGTAAGGTATTCTTTTGTAGTTGTTTTACCTATGCTTCCTGTTATCGCGATTATCTTAGCGCTAAAATTAAATCGGTATTTTGCAGCAAGCTGTCCGTAAGCCCGAAGTGTATCTTCTACTTTTATAAGATGAGGGTGTTCATGGGGAAAATCTTTATTTACTACTGCCCAGCATGAGTTGTTCTTTAGAACTTCAGTAACGTAATTATGACCATCGAAATTATCTCCCGCCAAGGCAAAGAATAGTTGATTATCTCCAATATTACGAGAATCGGTGGAAATTTGGTTTAAAATATGTTCTTCAGAAATATTGATATCATTATTATATAGAATTTTAAGCATAAGAGGATCAATAGGGAAAGTCAGATCTTCAGGATCATTTACTGTTGCATCAACTGATGCAGCAACTTCGATATCATCAAAACAAGTTTTTACACCATTTATTTCCTGATATGTTTCATGTCCCTTACCGGCAAGAAGTACAAGATCTCCCGGTTGAGCTGCCTGTATCATCGTCTTAATAGCTGTTTTACGATCTCGAATGATCCAGAATTTCTCGTTGAGGTCAACATTATTTATTATATCCCTGATAATTGCTTCTGGTTTCTCGGAGCGGGGATTATCATTGGTAATAATGCAGAAATCAGCATAAGATAGAACATTATTCAGCATCTTTGGTCGTTTAGATTTATCTCTGGCTCCACCAGCTCCAAATACACACAGAAGTCGTCGATGGGGAAGACTTTTAAGAGTGGCAAGAACATTTCTTAAAGCATCTGGAGTATGAGCATAATCTACATAAACGCCAAAATCCTTATAGCATTCAACTCTTTGTAAACGACCTTTTACCGGTTGAATATTATTAAGAGCTTCCTTGATCTGATCATCACTGATACGAGGAGCTACATTTTTTATGAGAGCAATAGCTGCTGCTACATTAAAGATATTGAATTTTCCTATTAAGTTTGTAGAGAATTGAGTATCCTGCAGGTTAAAATTACTGCCTTTTATACTTTGATTTAAAATTGTAAATTTAAAATCAGACTTTTCGTAAGAAATCCCGATCTTTTTTGTATGGATATTATCGAAAAACTTATTTCCATAAAAATCATCTATATTTATGATAGAGATTCCGTTATTTTCCTGCACATATTCAAAAAGAATAAATTTGGATTCTGCATAGTGTTCCAGGTCGATATGGAAATCCAGATGATCCTGGGTGAGATTGGTAAATAAACCAATAGCAAAATGTAAACCGTAAACCCTGCCAAGAGCAAGTGAGTGAGATGAAACTTCCATTACCACTACATCAACACCAGCTTTAACCATTTTTGCGAAAATCCGATTAAGATCAATAATATCCGGTGTAGTTCTATCTGTTACAAAATGCTGACCGTTGATATAGTAACCAAGTGTACCAATAAGCCCTGTAGAGATGTTATTCATCAGCAGGATCTTCTCGGTAATGTTAGCAACAGTAGTCTTGCCGTTTGTACCTGTGATCCCGATTAGTTTGAATTTAGAAGTAGGATCATCGAAAAACAACCTGGCCAGTATAGCGGCTGCCTTTCGCGAATCTGTTACTACGATTTGAGGTTTATTAAAAGGAAGCACATGCCGAACAATAAAAAGATCAGCTCCGTTTTCCAGAGCTTTTGGCGCAAATAAATGCCCGTCATATTCAAAACCTTTTATACAAACGAAAACATCATTTCTGCTAATTTTGCGAGAATCGGTTTCTAGTTTAGTGAAAGTTGAAATTGTGTTTTCATTTACTTCCCGTATAAATAAACGAGCTTCTGTTAATACATTTATAATATCAGAATAGCTTATCTTACTTATATCGTTTTTGTGGGACGATTTTATCTTGCTCTTATCTGACATTTTTCACCAAATTTAGTTTTTGTTCCAGGAGAAATAGATTGCTTGTAAACTATTCCACTTCCCTTCACAATCAGTTTAATATTTTTTTTGTTTGCCAGTGCCAATGCCTTTCTCAAGGTCATTCCCTTTAGATCCGGCATAGCATAATCAAACACTTCCACATCTTCTGTTACAGCCTGGTTGTCAAGTATTACAATGAGGTTTTCATTTTTGTCGTAAGCAGCGTTTGGCTTTGGAAATTGATTAACCACTTTGCCATCAGGACTCTTTTCAAATATTTCGTATGAAATTCCTTTTTTTATCAGTATTTTTTCTGCTTCATCGCGAGATAGACCCAAAACCGCAGGTGCAAAAACAAACTCCTTTTTCTGCTCTTTAATAGTCGTCATGATCTTACTATCGGGTAGATTCAATATTCTGGTAATAATGTTTTTAAAGGTTGGGACAGCAGAAATAGAAGCATAATAAGCATATGAACTGTAATCCGGTTCGTCGTAAACAATTACCATTACATATTCCGGCTTTTCTACTGGAAAGAATCCGGCAAAGACAGCAGTGTATTTTTCTTCGGTATAACCATGCTCACCATATACAGCTTTCTCTCCTGTACCTGTTTTTCCTGCCACATCTAAATAATCAAATCTTGTACCTGTGGCAGTACCATAATCTACTACACTCTTCAAAAAAACTTTTAAAGTATCCAGAGATCTTTCGTCGGAGATCTGTCTTAATATTTTGGGACTGGTTTTTTCCACTATATTCCCGTTCTCATCTACAACTTCTTTAACTATATATGGCTGCATAACTTTGCCGCCGTTAGCCAGAGTGCAATATGCATTTGCCAGCTGAATTGCCGTAACAGAGATCTCTTGTCCAAAAGAAATTGAATGCAGAGAAAATCCCTGCCAATCTTTTACTTTTCGCAAAATTCCAGATGCCTCACCGGATAAATTTGAACCTGTTTTATGCCCGAAACCCAGAGCTATCATTCGCTCGTAAAGTTCCTTATTCCCGATTCTTTCGACGATCTTGCTGATGCCTACATTACTGGAATAAGCAATTATGTCTTTAAAACTTAAGAATTTGTATTTATGATCGTCTTTGATTACACGTTTTTCTTTTCCATATTCCAAATGATAATCTCTACAGTCAATTTTATCGGATGGCGTGTATATCTTCTTTTCCAGAGCCATTAAGGCAGTTATTGGCTTTAATGTAGAGCCTGGTTCAAACATAAAAGACACTGCTTTGTTGGATGTTACTAAAAGTTCATTTCGAGATCTATATTTATCTTTTTCATTGATCCCGGCCATGGCCACAATTTCCCCTGTTTGCGGATGCATGATTATGCCAATTGCATTTTTAGCTTTATAATCTGTAATTCCTTTTGTAAGGCTTTCTTCCAGGATTTCCTGAAAATGGTTATCAATAGTTAGCACAAGTGAATTTCCATTGATTGCAGGGCGTTCTTTTAAAAATAAAAAAGGAATGCGGCGATTATTTGCATCGTGAATTGTTTCCTGCCAACCATATTTTCCGCGAAGTTCATCGTTGTATGTAGATTCTAAACCTGAAACCCCGGTTACTTTATAAATTGATTCTTCCGAATCCTGATCTTTGCTGTCTTCTACAACACCTAAAAAGGTTGAAGCCAGTTTATCCTGAGGATAGGTTCTTTTTGATTTACTGAAATTAGAAATAAGGCCAGGGATATTGTTTTCAGTAAAATACTCATTGATGCGAAATAAATTTACTTCAGAAATATTTTCCGAAATAAATGAGCTGCTATTTGCTTTTATTAATTTTCTATAAATTTCTTTTTCAGAGAGATTACTGTTCTCAGCTATTATCCTGGATATTTCTTGCAGAATCTGATCTTTGTTTCTATCGTTTCTGCGACAATACAATTCAATGGCGTTTACATCAATATCAATCTGATAATATTTTACCGAACTTACAAGCAGATTATTGTTGCGATCGTAAATATTACCCCGAAAAGGAATTATGATTTTCTTGGAAGGATTTTTTCTGATTTCAATACGGCTTTTTAGATGGTGCGCATCTAAAATTTGAATGCTGAAAAGGTAACCGATCCAGACAATTAGAATCAGCATATTCAGAATGATGAAAATTGTCAGACGCGGCTTCATAGTAAAAAATTACTTATGAATTTTTTTGTGAATAGAAATACAAAACAAAGGCTCAAAATTAATTGAGCCTTATTTTGTTAAGGCCTCGGCACTGGGAACTATAAAATCTACCAGGCAGAATGTCTCATCTCTGTTGTTCATTACTATATTGTGCACACTGGTTGCATCTTGCGGATAGAACATTCCCAGATTTTCAAATGCTAGCTTCTGAATCCTTTCCCTTGAACCCAATTTACTATTTACCGTAACCAGATTCAAATTAATGTCCTTTTGAGATTTATAAGTCTCAGTAAGCTCATTGGTTAATCTCGCATCCTTTAAAATGGCATGTTGATTGAAGTAGTGCAAAAAAACACTAACACTGATAATAAAAACTAAAAAACCGATCTTTCTGTTCATGCTACCTCCAATTTCTTGCTTTGCACATTTCAGCTAACTTCGCTTCTGGGCAATTCGCATTTTGGCACTTCGAGCCCGGCTGTTCTGTTCTATCTCTTGCGATGATGGAACCAGGGGCTTGCGGGTTATAATTTTTAATGTTGACTTTTTGTCGCACACACATTGTGGAAATGAGCTGGGACACACGCAATCTTT
>QMNP01000108.1 GCA_003647825.1 Candidatus Cloacimonadota bacterium | reverse complement strand
TTGTAAATGCAACTGAAGTGATCACCATGCACGATGCACCGGCCAGTATTGTAAAAAAGAAAAAAGATTCTTCTCTGGTCAAAGCTGTTTACCTGCAAAAAGAGGGTAAGGTAGATGGAGTAGTAAGTGCTGGCAACACAGGTGCGGTGATGACAGCTTCACTGTTCGGTTACGGACGAATTAAAAATATATTGCGTCCTGCTATTGCTACAGCCTTCCCCACTCAAACACACCCGGAAATCATCTTAGATGTCGGTGCAAACACTGAATGCTCCGCTGAAATATTGCTTCAATTTGCCAAACTTGGAAGTTTGTATTCACGCTTTATTTTTGGTAAAGAAAATCCAAAAGTTGCTCTTTTGAATATTGGTGAAGAAAGTTCTAAAGGAACTGAAATCTACAAAAATGCTCATAAACTAATGAAGAATTTCAAAGACATCAATTTTGTTGGTAATATCGAAGGAAAAGATCTTCTTAAAGGAATCGTGGATGTTGTAGTCTGTGACGGATTTGTTGGTAACGTGATGTTGAAAACTGTTGAAGGTGCAGCATATTCAATATTTTCGATTATGAAGGAACAGATCAAAAAAGACTGGATCGCTAAACTTGGTGCGTTGCTTTCCTTCCCTGTTTATGCTTATCTAAAAAAGAAACTCGATCATACAGAATATGGTGGAGCTTTATTGATTGGATTGAATGGCATTTCTGTTGTTTCTCATGGCAGATCTGATGCTAAAGCTATAAAGAATGCTGTAAAAGTTGCAGCAAAAATTGCCTCTTCTGGATTCATTGAACATACAAAAGAATATTATGAAAATTTATAGTTTTCGAAAATAAGAAATGGGGGGATTATAGATTATGATCGCCAAATATAATGCTAAAATTTCTGGAACGGGCCATTATGTTCCGGATAAAATAGTTAATAATTTTGATCTGGAAAAAATTGTTGATACAACTGATGAATGGATTCGAACCAGAACCGGCATGTTTGAGCGTCATCATGCCTCCAGTGATCAAGCATCATCTGACATGGCTTACGAAGCTGCTGCTAAAGCTCTGGATGCTGCCGGTATAAGAGCAAAAGATCTTGGCATGATCATCGTAGCAACTGTTTCCGGAGATCATCCATTTCCATCAACAGCTTGTATTCTGCAAAAACGTTTTGGTGTAAAAGGCTTCCCTGCTTTTGATGTATCAGCTGGCTGTACAGGTTGGATCTATGCTGCTAATATTGCCAAACAATACATAGAAAATGATATTGCTGAACATATCCTTGTAGTTGGTGTAGAGCTTCTTAGCAAGCTTATTAACTGGGATGATCGGAGCACAAATGTTCTCTTTGGAGATGGTGCCGGTGCCACAGTTATTTCCCGATCAGAACCTAAAGATATTTCCCGATTTATCGATTCAGAACTTTCTGCCGATGGTTCACATTATGATCTGCTAATGCAGCCTGCAGGCGGATCTCGAACACCGGCTTCCAAAGAATCTGTTGAAAAAAATCTTCATACAGTTTACATGGAAGGAAACAAAATTTTTAAACATGCTGTTAAATCTATGTATCATGTTTGTGATTTAGTATTAAAACGAAATCACCTTGATGTAAAATCTATTGATTGGTTGATCACACACCAGGCTAATTTGAGAATTATTGAAGCTTTAGGTAAAAAACTTAAAATAGATCAAGATAAAGTTATTGTAAACATAGAAAAATATGCCAATACATCTTCTGCAACTATACCAATAGCTTTAGATGAATGTATAAGAAATTCTAAAATAAGGCATGGTGATATTGTGCTAATGGCTTCGTTTGGAGCTGGATTAACCTCTGGTAGTTTATTAATGAGGTTATAGAGGTGAAGATGGGTAAAATTGCTTTTATTTTCCCTGGTCAAGGTGCTCAATATGTGGGCATGGCTATGGATTTTGTCGAGAATGATCCAAACCTTTTACAGGTTATAAATAAATTTGATGAGAAAAATGGAACTAAGCTGCTTAAGATAATGCAGGAAGGTCCTGAAGAAATTCTTAAAGAAACGAGATTCACTCAACCAGCAATTCTTTTTCACAGCATTGCCGCTCTTCAAACATTTCAAAAAGAATTTGATCTGAAACCCGATTTTGTGGCTGGTCATTCATTAGGTGAATTTTCTGCTCTTGTTGCCAATGGAGTTCTAACTTTGGAAGATGCAATGTATCTGGTTCATAAACGTGGAATATTCATGATCGAAGCAAATGAAGGTCAGGAATTTGCCATGGCTGCCATCATTGGACCTGATGCTGAAGTTGTAAAAGATGTATGTAAGCAGGCTTCTTCTGAAGGAGTTGTAATTGCAGCAAATTTCAATACGCCAGTGCAAACTGTTATTTCTGGTTCAAAGGCAGGAGTAGACAAAGCTTGTGAGATCTTGAAAGCAGCTGGTACAAAAAGAATTGTTCCACTAGTTGTTGGTGGAGCTTTTCATTCACCATTAATAAAGCGAGCAGAAACCTGGCTGGCAGAAGAAATGGAAAATATTGAATTCTCTGTATCTGAGATACCTGTAGTTGCAAATGTTAATGCTAAGCCAACCACAGACACGGAAGTTATTCGAAGTAATCTGGCAAAACAAGTTACATCATCTGTACTCTGGGTGGATTCAGTAAGAAACATGATTGCTGATGGTGTAGATACATTTTACGAATTTGGACCTAAAAAGGTTTTAGCTGGAATGCTGAAAAAAATAGATAGAAATGTAAAAGTTATTAGTATCGATACGTTGGAAACATTTAATGCAATAAAGGATGAGTTATAATGGAAAGATTGAAAGATAAAGTAGTTATCATTACTGGATCAGCCAGAGGTATCGGTTTCTCAATTGCAGAAGCTTTTGCCAGAAACGGTGCAATAAGCGTTATCCTGGATCTAAATCAGGAAGATATAGACAAAGCTGTTCAAAAAATAGATGATCTGGGTTTTAGAGCTCTTGGTTTTGCGGCGAATGTTACTGATCCAAATGCAATCGCAGCTGTTTTCAAAGAAATAGTTGGTCAATTAGGAAGAATCGACGTACTCATTAATAATGCCGGTATTACTAAAGATGGTCTTATAATGAAAATGAAAGAATCCGATTGGGATGCTGTAATAGCTGTAAATTTAAAGGGTACATTTGTTTGTTCACAAAAAGTATGTCGCTATATGCTCAAGCAAAGATCAGGTTCAATTATAAATATTGCCTCTGTTATTGGAATAATGGGAAATGCCGGACAGGCAAATTATGCTGCTTCCAAAGGTGGCATCATTGCACTTACAAAATCAACAGCAAAAGAGTTTGCTTCACGCGGTATCAGAGTGAATGCAGTAGCTCCTGGATTTATTAAAACAGAGATGACAGAAAATCTCTCACAAGAAGTAGTTGACAAATATTCTGAAGCAATCCCTCTTCGTCGCATGGGATTGCCAAAAGATGTGGCGGACTTATGCGTATTCTTAGCTTCTGATGAAGCTGATTACATAACAGGGCAAACCATTAATGTAGATGGCGGATTGATAATGTAGCCGCTCTATACAAATGGATGCGTTATAAATTTGTGAAAAAAAATTAGGAGGAAATAATGGACATTGTTGCAAAAGTAAAAGAGATTATCGTGGAAGAACTTGGTGTGGAAGAAAGTGAAGTTACAATGGAAGCTAGTTTTATTGAAGATCTTGGTGCAGATTCATTGGATACAGTTGAATTGATAATGAAATTCGAAGAAGAATTTGATATTGATATCGCAGACGAAGATGCAGAAAAACTTACTACTGTTGGAAAAGCTGTCGAATATCTTCAAACAATAGTAAAATAAGAAGTTATATTTAATGGTGGGGTTTAATTGCTCCACCATCATATTATCAAAATATATTTGAGGATTTTATGAGTAAAAGAAGAGTCGTAATTACGGGTTTGGGTACTCTTAATGCAGTAGGAAACAGTGTAGAAGAAACTTGGGAAAACTTACTTGCAGGAAATTCCGGTATCGATATTATAAAGAATTTTGAAATAACTGATGATTTTACCAGCAAAATCGCAGGCGAAATAAAAAACCTGGACTTAATGGAACACTTTGATCGTAAAAGAATTAAGAAAATGGATAAATATACTTGCTTAGCAATTATTGCTGCACGACAGGCAATGCAGGATTCCGGTTTGAATGATACAGAATTTGACCATGATAGAGCTGGCTGCATTGTAGCTACTGGAATTGGTGGAATGTTAACTTTTGAGGAAGAAGCTAAAAAGCTTGCTCTAAAAGGACCCAAAAGGATCAGTCCGTTTTTTATTCCCAAAATGATTGCTAATATTGCTTCTGCAGAAGTAGCAATAGAATTTAATTTACGTTCTATGAATTTCAATATATCTTCCGCTTGTGCTTCGGCTAATCACGGTTTAGGAACTGCTTTCCGAACTATTCAATACGGAGATGCAGATATCATGGTTTCCGGTGGTACAGAAGCTTCTGTCACCCCTCTGGCAGTTGCAGGCTTTTGTTCAATGAAAGCTCTCTCTACTCGTAATGAAGAACCGCAAAAAGCATGTCGTCCCTTTGATAGCGACAGAGATGGTTTTATCATGGCAGAAGGAGCCGGGATTATAATATTAGAAGAAATGGAGCATGCTTTAGCCCGTGGAGCAAAGATCTATGCTGAAATAGTGGGTTATGGTGCTACATGTGATGCTTATCATATTACTGCTCCTGCTGAAAATGGCGAAGGTGGAGCTCGTGCTATGAAAATGGCATTGGATGATGCAAAGCTTAAACCCAAACAACTCGATTACATAAATGCTCACGGCACATCAACTCCTTTAAACGATCCCAACGAATCGATAGCAATAAAAACTGTATTTGGAGATCACGCCTATAAATTAAAAGTGAATTCGACAAAATCTATGGTTGGACATTCACTTGGAGCTGCAGCTGGCATTGAAGCCATTGTTTGCTGTAAAACTATCGAAACTGGCAAGATCCATCCTACGATTAATTTAGAAAATCCTGATCCGGTTTGTGATCTTGATTACGTTCCCAAAGCTGCCATTGATCATGAGGTGAAAACTGCGCTCAGTAATTCTCTCGGATTTGGTGGTCATAACGGTGTTGTGATCTATAAAAAATTTGAAAAGTAACGTAACTCCGGCCTTGAGTCGGAGTTGACCTTTTAATCAATATTTTGAATAAAATCCTACTTAATTTATTAGCTCAATTTTCCAATAAGAAAAAACCTGATTCATCTGTTTTTGTATTTCAGGATGTTATCAAATACACATTCTCAAATATCTCTCTTTTAAACGCTGCTTTAATGCATACTTCACTTGTTAATACAGATGTAGCACCTTTTGAAAGGATGGAGTTCTTAGGAGATTCTGTTTTAGGGCTTATTGTTGCCGAAGAGTTGTTTCTTAAATATCCTTACTATTCCGAAGGTAAACTTTCCAAATTAAAATCTAAGATCGTTTCTCGTAAATTCCTGGCAATGAGAGCTAAAGAATATGGTTTCAATAATTATATCAAACTAAGTGATGAAGCCATTCAAAGTGGAGGGAAGAATTCTGTTTCCATCTTGGGAGATACGATGGAAGCAATTATTTGTGCAATCTATCTGGATGGAGACTTGGAAGATGTTCGCACATTTATTTTGAACTTCATTTTGAAGCACGTCGAGAAGAAGCTTGTAATAGCTGACATGAAAGATTACAAAAGCACACTTCAGGAATACACTCAAGGTAAATTTCAGATTACTCCAGTTTATAAAATTGTGTCCGAAGAAGGTCCTGAACATGAAAAAATCTTCACTTCTGAAGTTTGGATAAGCAAGAAACTGGCAGGAACCGGTAAAGGCAGCAATAAAAAAGAAGCTCAGCAAAGTGCAGCAAAAGCTGCCTGCAACAGTTTAGAACTATAAAATGAGAATCTTGCCCATTTTTATTCCTCATCTGGGCTGCCCATTCAATTGCATCTACTGCAACCAGGAATTGATCACTAAAACAGCGCAGCCAGATTTAGAATTAATTAAACAGCAGATCTCTGAATTCTGCAATTTACCGGATTTAACAGGAGAAATAGCCTTTTTCGGTGGAACTTTTACAGCACTTAGCCGCGAAGATCAGCAGACATATTTTGATCT
>QMNP01000107.1 GCA_003647825.1 Candidatus Cloacimonadota bacterium | reverse complement strand
ACTGTAAGATTGTATCCGTTCAAAGCAAGATAACTGGCAAGTTCAGCAGCAGTTGTATTTGTATCATCTCCACCTATAGTGTGCAGAATGGTAATACCGTCTTTCGTTAATTGAGCTGCCGCTACTTCCAAAGGATTTTCACCTTTTTTCACATAACCTTTTTTTACACAGTCATCTACATTTGTAAGTTTTACACGGCTGTTGCCAAGTACACTGCCGCCAAATTTGTAAAGCAATTCTGCAGAAGTTCTTACGTTGTCTGGAATTGAAATTGAATTACCTTCCAGTAATCCTTTATAACCGTTTAAATAGCCGATGATTTCAACATCTGGAACAAGCTTTGTATATTGTACAATTAATCTGCCAATTGTAGATGAAAGACATGGTGCTAATCCACCAGCAGTAAGTATTGCCACTTTATCAACTGCCATTAAATCTCCTAAATTCTTATTATTTTGATTTTTTTATTTACTATATCACTATAACATCAATCTGCTGTTACACTGAGTTAGTTTATCCTGAGCTTGACGAAGGGAAGTGTGGAAGGAATTCTCCGTAAGCTTGCGGACAAGAGTACTTTATCCTTCGATAACCACAGGATAACATCAGAGATATCCAATTAATTTAATCACCGAAACTTATGTCAATATCTCTAGCTGTTTGAATCAGATCGCAGTTTAAATCGACATAGTTGTATTTTTCTATAGCATCACTAATTGGTACAGCAACTAATTTGCCATCCCTGAGAGCAGCCATTTTTCCAAACCCTTTTTCCAAAACCATTTCGAAAGCTTTCACACCAAATTGAGTTGCTAGAATCCTATCGTAAGCGCCAGGTTTTCCACCTCGCTGCAAATGTCCCAAAGTTGTAACTCTGATATCTGTTTTAATTCCGGCTTCTTTCAGCTCGTGCATTAAACGATTACCAGCTCCGCCCAATCTCATATTGTGATGACCTATTTCATCATTTTCCAAATATTGCTGAGAACCATCAATTGGGCGTGCACCTTCTGAGATCACAATATTTACAAAACCTCTGGAATTGCGGATTCTTTTATTAATTCGTTCTACAACTTTATTAATGTCATATTTTATTTCTGGAATCAGGCATACTTCCGCCCCGCCGGCGACAGCTGATTGAAGTGCTATCCAACCTGCATCTCTACCCATAACTTCCAAAATAATAATGCGATTATGACTTGCAGCTGTAGTAACCAGTTTATCTACAGCATCAGTTGCTATTTCCACAGCCGTAGGAAATCCAAAAGTTATATCGGTAGCACCGAGATCGTTATCTATTGTTTTTGGAACTCCAATAATATTGCAGCCCATTTCGAATAATTGTTGAGAAATTCTTTGCGAGCCATCTCCACCAATATTAATAATAGCACTTACATTGAGGAATTCTAATTTGCGCAGCATTTCTGCAGAGTGATCTTCTTCTATCCAGTTGCCAGCTTTATCTTGAACCGGCCAGGAAAAAGGACCGCCTTTATTAGTAGTTCCCAATATTGTCCCACCACGCACATGAATGCCTGCGACAGCAGCATTATCCAGCTCTACTATTTCCATTGGATCACGTAAGATGCCATTAAAAGCATCCCTGCTACCAATGATCTCCCAACCTTCTTCTTTTGATGCCCGTTTGACAATCGCTCTGATAACGGCATTTAGACCGGGGCAATCGCCACCACCAGTTACCACTAGACATCTTTTTTTCATATACACTCCACGTTATATTTCTGGTGGTTAGATTCGAGAATAGTAAATTTTATGACAAGTATTTTTTAAAAATTTATTGTATTCGAAATATAATTAATAAAGTTTTGCTTGCAGGAAGAGAACTTATTTTCATAAAAGTAAT
Source organism: Candidatus Cloacimonadota bacterium (assembly GCA_003647825.1). Lineage (GTDB taxonomy): Bacteria > Cloacimonadota > Cloacimonadia > Cloacimonadales > TCS61 > B137-G9. The sequence goes on along the minus strand of QMNP01000107.1, from coordinate 4,315 downwards.
TAATGATGACCAAAAATAAAATAAAGATATTAGATTTTGTAATACCTATTTCAGTTTTAGGTTTTGCAACAGTTCTTTTCAGTATTTTCAGATGGGATATTGATATTCAAAGACTATTTTATTCAGAAGATCTTGGCTGGTTTTTAAAAAATGAACAACCCTGGAAATTTCTTTATCACTCCAGTAATATTCCATCCCTGTTGATTTCAGTTTCCTCGCTTATACTTTTAGGAATAAGTTTCTTTAAAACTTCATTATTGAAATATAGAAAAATATTGTTGTTCCTTACATGTGTTATGGCAATTGGCCCCGGACTAATTGTAAATACTATACTTAAAGATAATTGGGGTCGTCCCCGGCCTAGAAATATAGTGGAATTTGGCGGCAATTATCAATATGAGAAACCATTGGAAATAGATGATTCCAGCAAAGGAAAATCATTTCCCTGCGGTCATGCCTCGATGGGTTTTTATTTGATGAGTTTCTTCTTTATATTCAGAAATAACAAGAATAAATTAGCTTATGTTTTCTTAATAATTGGAATAATTTCCGGTTGTCTTATCGGTATGGCTCGTATTGTTCAGGGTGGACATTTTGCCAGTGATGTAATCTGGGCTGGAGGTATAGTTTATCTGGTTGCTGTTTCAGCCTATTATTTATTAAAAATGGATAAAACGATTTTTCTGAAATCGGATGTTAAATTACCAATAAAAAGAAACCTTCTTGTTCTAATAATTTTTTTAGCAGCAGCTGCTCTTACTTTACTTATCATTATGGCTTCATCATATCACTATGAGAAACAATATATTATTCAGCAAAATCAGCAATATTATGAAATACAAATTGAACGTGGGGATGTTGAAATAATTAAAGGTGATATCCCAACAATTGAAATTAATGCAAATGCTCATGGATTTCCCTGGAGTAAATTAAAAACAAAGTTCAAACAGATAGATAATTCGATTTCTATTAAACAAAGAGAAAGTGGTTATTTTTCGGAAGTTAATCAGACAATTACAATTTCAGTTCCAGATACATTAAAAATAGAAATTAGAATTAATATCGAAGAGGGAAATGTAATTCTTAATGAATATTCCGATAACATTAAGTTAGAAACAGCATTAAAAAAAGGAAAGGTTATCAACTAATCATACTTCCGAAGTTTTTTTACAGACTGGAGTTCAGCTGAAAGCTGGACTTCAGGATGATTTCGACTTTGTTGTTCTGAACTCCACGTAAAAGTGAAGTCCAGTCCAAATTTACAGACTGGAGTTCAGCTGAAAGCTGGACTTCAGGGTGTATTCTACTTTGTTGTTCTGAACTCCACGTAGGCGTGAAGTCCAGTCCAAGCTTACAGACTGGAGTTCAGCTGAAAGCTGGACTTCAGGATGATTTCTACTTTATTGTTCTGAACTCCACGCAAGCGTGAAGTCCAGTCCAAATTTACAGACTGGAGTTCAGCTGAAGGCTGGACTTCAGGATGATATCTACCTTCTTATTCTGAACTCCACGCAAGCGTGAAGTCCAGTCCAGAATTTTTTAATAAAACCTGAAATTCTCCAGTTTCATTTGTTTAGATAAATCCCATTCCCCGGGTTGCCAATTACGAACGTGGATAAGCGGATATTCTCCCCTGAAATCAATTAACAGGAAGAGATAACCTTCATCTTTATAGGTACTGGAATAATAGTTCTGCTTCATAGACACACCATAGACGCTATCGATAGGTGCTACATTAATATTAAAGCTATCAAACTGTAACCAAACAAATTTGTTAGCCTTAAAAACTTCCTTTTGACTAGCTATGTGTTCCTGTTTAGTTTTCTTGAAATAAATTATCTCTTTATCTGAAAAATCAGTTGAAATCTCTTTATCAAGTTTAGTTCGTTTTACAACTTTACCTGTAATGATTATGGCATCATCGGAATAAAGAGTTTCCACATCTTCGATGTTCTTTGTCGTGTAAGATGTTTTATAATTTTCTAAAAACTTAATTGCTATTTGACGGTAATCCCAGTCACCTGCAGCTGTTCCCTGAGATTCAAAAAGTTCATGCAAAGCAGGATTAATAGTATAACCAAAATTGTAAATTTTACCGGTATCATCAAAATCGATCACCACAGTTTCATTGCGGGTAGGAAAGCCTTCACAACTTACCGACATTCCAAATTGACGTGCTTCCCAGCCAGTATCTGTTTTGTTTATCTGCACTTTTTGCGGATAATTTAGCAACTTAGTATGATTGCAATCGATAACCTGTTTTATTCGTTTTACTATTTTTTCATCAGAAAAGATTGATTCATTATCCAGAAATTCATTATCCAGCATGGAAAAAAGGATGTTCAAATTAGATGCAAATTCGGGCAAAATCGGACAATTTGCATCATTTGCAAATTCAATATTCAGATCTGGATTAATCCTTCGTTTGGTTTTAATCTTTTTTACTTTCTTTCTTTTAAGAGAAATTTCCCGATATTCTTCCAACTCTTCACATTCAAACAATCGGCTAAGTATCTTAGTTTGTTCATTGTAACTATTGTACATGTCTTCTTTAAGATCAATTTTAAGGGAAAGCTTTCCCATGTTTTCATATTCTTTTCCGTAAAGCTCCAGTTGCACCAGGTTGGAATTAGTCTTTTGCGGAATGAAATCATGCAAATCATAATATTCGATATTGAGATCATTAATCGGCTTATCATTAAAAGAGAAATCTAAAACAATATAGCAGGTTTCATATTCATAGATGTTAGATACTAAATCTATCTTTATCTGACCAGCGATACTATTGATCTCATCAAAAATAATCTCTGAAGTGTATATCTTATTCTCGAATGTAACACAGGCTTCCTGTAACGCTTCAATTGCAACTGCTGCTCTATAATAATTTCGAAATGACTTCCCCAATTGGTTTAGCTTCAGGTTTTCTTTAGCTTCACGCAGGAATCCACATATTTCGATCTTTTTATTTTCAAAGATCTTTTGATAATCTTCTTTCTTGATATAGCGGAATATATGAAAGACAGGACCTTTTTTATAAGAAAATTGTTCTACATCCGGTAGTCGACCGTAGGTATAAACTCCCATTACTTTTTCAAGTTTTTCATCATTATCAACTTCTTCACCATCAATTGTAGATGTTGTAAGCTCTGAAGAAACTACTACAAAAATTTTACTCATTAATTCTTGAAGCGCTTTCTGATCTGTTTCTTTGCGTTGTCTGCCTTCTGCCAAACCGAAGTAATAGATGTCCGGTTGGGATTGGATGGAAAGTATTTGTTGTTTGATGTTATCCACGTTTTGAGTATAAATCATTGTCGCAAATATTGTTGATATAAATATAAGAATGAATCTCATTTGAATTCCTTATTTACATTATTTTCATTCAACTCCGAACTTCTCAATTGAATCTAATCTTCCTTTCAATTCATCATTCATAAACTGAGCAGACTCCGCAAGTTCACATTTGGGATAGTTTTTTACGATTGATTCAAAGCATTTCATCGCCTCAACTTCGTTATGAAGTATTTCAGCATATAAATATCCTTTGATAAACAAAACTTTATAAAGGTCTCCATCATTTTTATAGTTATCAATAATACTATCATATTTATTTAAAAATATTTGAATTGCATCTGAATCTTTAGTTGTACAGATGTCTGAAATCATCAGATTTATACTTTCATTAGTTGATGAACTTATTATAAATATTTTGAAAACCTGTGTATATTTGTCGGTTGAAAATCGAACAAAGTATATTCCACTTTTTACAATTTTATTAACTTTACCACTTCCTATCCAACTAACTTCATACATTCCTATCTCTCTAATATTATCAACTAATGTTGTAACCATTTGCCCTTTAATGTTAAATACACTTATTCGAACATTAGTTTTGTTCATCAGGGAATAGTTGAAACTTATAATATCAGAAGTAAAAAAGGCATAATCATATTGAATATTTGTTTCAGAGGGTGGTTGATTGGATAATATAACTTCATTATCGTTAATCCTAATTTTATTGTTTGAGTCTTCTTTCACTAAAGATATTTCTATTATTGTGAGACTATCCTTGGTTACGAAAGCTTTCTTAGTTGATTTCTCATACCCATTTGCTACAGAAACAATCTCATAACAACCAACGGGCATATCACTGAAAAATTTTGAGCCTGTCCAGTTTTGTTTAATTATATTACCTTGCTTTAATATAACCTGGGCTTCCATAGGTTCAACTACAAATTGTAGTTTCCCTGTTTTTCGTTCTAAGTTGAAGTTTTCGTTTTTGTTTTTGCCTTTCTCCACATCCACAGTACGGCTT
>QMNP01000106.1 GCA_003647825.1 Candidatus Cloacimonadota bacterium | reverse complement strand
TTTCAGCAAGCTGAAAATCGAATTTTCAGTATTTACCCCTCTGTCCTATCGGACATCTCCCCTAAATCAGGGGAGAAAGTTCGGACACCCCGATGCAGAGCATCGAGGAATTCTTAGATTAAAGAAAAGGTGAAAGCTTTCAGTTGTTCGGAAGGTAAAATAAGGTCTCTCTGACGAATTCTATCTATTTTTCTCACGAAGAGTCTCGATTATTATTCATTATTGATTTGGAGATTCTTTGTCGAATGCCTTTATAAGATGATCTCAGAAAGACAAGATCATAATAATTTTCGAATGTTCCCTGTTTATCTTGATATACGTAGTGCATTGCATTTCATGGTAACAATTGGAAGAAATCCTGAAGATATGCAGGAGACATTTCAATGTTTTGAGAAGACCTGATGCCTCTCCCCAATCCTCTCAGCGAGAGACTTCTTCCTGATTCGATCATAGCCAAGCAGGGAGAAAACATGATGAACGTAGCACACTCGGCTTTAGCTATATTTCTTTAATCTATTTGTCTAAATTTATCCTGTTTAACTCCGCAGATCGGGCATTTATCTGGTAAAGATTTTTCTACCACATAACCGCACACTTCACATACATAATATTCTGTATCTTTTTCACTCATGGTATTTACCAAAGCTCTTTCGTATAATTTTAAATGTACCTCTTCGGCATCACGAGCATGGCTGAAAGTTATTAGGGCTCTTCTTTCTCCTTCCGCTTCAGCAACTTTTATAAGTTCAGGATAAATATTATCTGTAACTGTTTTTTCACGGTTAAAAGACTCTCTTAAATTTGTGTCTGAATCACTTACAATGAGATCTTCTAATAGTTTTAAATGGCTGGTCGCATGCACATGTTCCGCCTGGGCAATTGCTCTGAACAGGTGAGCAATTTGGGGAAATTCTTCTTCATCAGCTCTTTGGGCAAAAGCAGCTAATCGAAAATAGGCTTTAGCTTCACCTACGAATGCTTTATATACATTGGCTCTGGTCTTCTCTTTCATTAATGTCTCCCCTGAATATACTTTAAATCTATTTTATAAAACCATTTTGGAATAAAATTAATTACAGGAATATTGTCAATTGCATTAATATTTCTCTCACTAGTTAGGAAATATACAATAAAGAAAATTCGTAAAGTTGACTATCCCCGTGGAGAGCTTCGAGGAATTTCGCTGATTACACGATTGTTAAGAGCTTGGGGAATTAGATGGAACCAAAATATTATTCAATCTCGTAGATAAAAATATTGTAGTAATCCTTTTTAGACCTTTGATATGGGATTTCTTTCAACTGGATTATATAAGCATTTGAGATCTGAACCGTAGTTAATAGATATTTCACATTGTTTTTTTTCAATTCATTTAGATTTAAATCACATTTAATTGAATCGATCAATCTGATCTTTTCCTGATCTTTATAATCAGTTCCAATTTCATCATCAAACAGAAACAAAGCTGAACCTTTATTTTCGAAATATTGTTTTAGCTCTTCATTATTTTGTAATTCAGGAGCGATGATCTTCCTGAATTGATCTTTGAATTCAAGTGGATAATATGAGCTGAAAGAACCAACTGTTTTCAATCCATTATAATTTGCCACAGCCGGAAAAAATCCAATACAGCCTACTATAGGGTTTTTGCCAATAACCTTTGTAATATTTTCGAATTGAGCATTGCTGGTAAACTCATTAAAAGTAGGATGCTGAGAGTAAGCTCTAAATGTATAAAAGTAGAAATTAAGGCATAGCTGCGATAAGATCAGCAGAAGTGTAATGTGTTTTCCTAATTTATAATTCTTTATAACCCACAATAGCAATATGCTCCACAAAGAAAACCAGAGAAGTGGTATAAACACATACAAGCGATCAAAGCGGAATCCCAGATTTAAAGAGTTATACAAGTTCATTATCGGCTGCCAGTAAAATAAGCCGTACAAAATTGGAATTATTATCAAACCTATCCAAATTGGAAAAATGATCTTTATAATTGGTTTATCTTTTTTCTTCCAGATAAGGAATGAAATTATTAGCGAGGAAGGCAAGATAAGAGGTGAATGCAAGCTGTGAGATAATTTGTGAGACCATAAGAAGTCATAAATCATCCTTTTGATCGAGGAGAATAAGCCGCAACCTTCAATTTCCTGAACTGCTCTGTTAGTGGGAATATGATAGATAAATTCATTTAAAAAAAGCGGAAAATGGCTGATTATACTGGAAATTAGATAAATTAGAAATCCAATAATTACGTGTGAATTTATCTCTTTTTTCATTATTAGATAAATAACGGAAATTATCAAAATCATCAAGTTGAAAACACCAATAAAAAAGAAATTAGAATAGAAAGCATAAAGTGTTATAAACAGGTATGATAGCCAGAGCCTGCGTTTGCTTTTCAGATTTATAAAAGCATAAAACAGAAGCGGTAATCCAGCGACGGATAAATTGCCAGGCGGCCAGAATGGTAATGAAATATATGAAAAAGTCAGCAGTAGAGTTATCAGAGAAAGTTGTTTTGTTTTGAATAGAATTTTCTTTAACAAAATATAAATTCCAATCAAAGCAATAATTCGGTACAAGAATTCGTTAAAAACAAAACCTGTGAAATAATCCCATTTTAATATAAGCTTATCCAGTTTGAGATGAGCCAGATGAAAAATTGCATCAGTTCCCGGCAGCGTAAAATGTTCATTTACATTTTCAGGGAAAATTTCAGCACTCATTTTGCCGTTAAATATTCCCAGCATATTCATCTGATTCAAATTATCGTGGATCAGAATATACGCATTCTTCCCCAATATTAGATAGGGAGAGAAATAGATTAGAAACAAAATGAATGTAAGGATGATCAGGAATTTTGAGGAATTTAGAAAAGCTGCTGCTCTATCATCATATTTCATATCAATTGATTTTCAATTCGCTTTTCAGAGTAAAACTCACTGATCTTTTCAGCAATTAAAACAATATTATCAATACTAAGATCGTAATAAAGGGGCATTCTCAGAATAGTTCCAGCTGCATGTTCCGTAATTGGCAAAGTTACTCCGGAATTATCCCAGATAGGTGCATTGTGCAGCGGGATGTAGTGAAATACCGCTTCTATCTCATTCTTTTTAAAAAAGGCAATTAATTCATCACGCTCTCTTCTGCTGCTGGTATGTATATAGAAAAGGTGACCATTGTGTTTGCTGAATTCCGGCGCAAAGGGTAGATTATCTTTTGGAATAATACCGGAAAATGAATTATAGTAAGAATTCCAGTTATCAATTCTTTTGTTATTGATCTTTTGTAGTTCCAGTAATTGCGGAAATAAAAAAGCTGCCTGCAGTTCGCTCATCTTGAAATTTGAACTTTTACTGATCCAGGAATAGTGGTCTGTTTTCCCTGATTCGAATTGATTTTTATTTGTTCCGCAATTCATTAATATTTCAGATCGATCCAGCATATTTTCATTATTAATGACAATCGCTCCACCTTCCCCACAATGAATATTTTTGGTTTCGTGAAAACTGATGACAGCCAGATCACCAAATGTTCCCACAGATCTATCTTTATATGTACTGCCAATCGCCATGGCACAGTCTTCTATAAAGTATATGCCATTATTTTTACAGATATTTCTAATCTCATCTATCTTACATGGAATGCCGGCATAGTGAACAGCAACTATTGCTTTAGTTCTGGATGTTATCAAAGCTTCAATTTTATCTGGATCAATGCTCATGCATCTGGCATCAATTTCGCACCAGACTATTTCAGCACCTGCTCTCAGGAAAGGATTTGCTGTTCCCACATGTGTGAAAGAAGGCATGATGATCTCATCATCTGGTTTTATATCCAGAAGTAGTGCAGCCATTTCCATTGCGGTAGTACAAGAAGAAGTGAGATGAACTCTGCTTGTTGGTGAAAATATTTTCTGTAGTTTTTGTGCAGCTAATTTACTGTAGTATCCTTCTGCTGAAAATTTCTGCCGTTTTATTACTTCTTGTAAATATTGAATTTCCGTTCCCAATCTTAATGGAAGGTTAAAAGGGATTTTCATACTTTAACTCCAGATATATTTCGCAGCTTGGCTGCCTGTACAAAACAGCAGATCCAATATTGTAACGCCATGTATAAATTCATTCCAGGGTTGAGGATATTGCAGATAATTTGAATAATCCATAAATTCTATATCAATGCCATTGATCTCAAACAATTCCGGTTTTATATAATCTGCCGCACTGGGACCGCTTACATAGTGAGTTCCTCCCATCTGATGAATGATTGAAATAATTTTTTCATTTTTTCCTGGAGGAAGTATAAATTCATTGGAATTGTGAAATTGAGTTTTAATATTTAGTATTTTCGCAATTTTCCGGATGAAATATTGATTGAGTTCACTAAGGCTAATCCATTCCTTTTTCATATAAATTTCATCAAGCAGTGGAATAAAATCTTTATAATATTCGCAACAACTGTAATTATGTTTTAAAGTTTGGTAATGATCGTATTGCCAGTTTGTAGAATTATCAATTTTTACTTCATTGATCTTCTTCGATTGGGTGCCGTCAGTTGGTACTGTAAGCCATTTTTTACCATCAGGAGTTTTAATGAGATTTCTATTTCGCCAGTCTCTGCAAGTATATTGAGCAGTGTCTAAAAATACGAAGTGATCTACCTTCTGAATAATATGAAAATATCCTTTCCAGGGAATATAGTTTGATTGGATTATGGCAATTTTCTTCATTTGCTTAGTCTCATTTTGAGAATAAAAAATAACCTTGCGAAGGGAAGGGGATTAAGCACCTTCGCAAGGTTTGCTATGTTTTCCGTAAAAATTTAGCCGGGTTTCCCACCCAGATCTCATTATCACTAATATCATTTATCAATACTGCACCCATACCTACTGCAGAATTCGTGCCTAATGTTATTTTTTCTCTAATTGTAGCATTTAATCCCACATGTACACCATTGTTTACATGTACAAAACTACTTATACAACTCTGAGCTGCAAAGTGACAGTGATCTCCAATCGTGGTGTTATGCCCCACGCTTGCTCCAGTCATGATCAAACAACATTTACCAAAGCTGCATCCAGGTGATATCGAAGCATTTGGCATTACCACACATCCTGCTCCAAGATTTACCCGCGGGGCTACATAAGCAAATGGATGCACAAATGTAGCAAGCTTAGAATCCGGAACATTCAAGCTCTCAAATAGATCTATTCTTTCCTGTTGGCCATCGATCCTGTAAATTGTGTTAACAAGATAGTAACCATCGTTGGCAAATCTTTTCGCATCCTTAATTTTACCTAGAACCGGCATACCTTCGATCAGCTCATTTTTATTATATCGATCGTTTAGATAGCCTGCAAATTCGTATTCCTGATGACCTCTTCTGTTTGCATCCTGAATCGCAGCTGCTATAACCGATCCATTCCCAATACCGCCCAGAATAATTACTTTCTTCATCTTTAGATTCTCTTCATTTTAAATTTATCAGATTATTTTGTATCTCGAATATCAATGATCTCTTTTACTACAAAATATGGATCCCTGCTTTGACGCATAGCTGGATGTTTCATGTGCGGCAACAATCTATCCATTGCCAGATAGAGCTTCTTTTTAAAAGTATATCCACTGGAACCGGCATATCGAGGATCTTTCGGAATTACTGCTGTTTCATAGGAAATTCCGGCCTGGTAAAATCTGCTGAGTATTGTACCATTCAAGTCTGGTTGTTTACATACTTTCTGATAACCGGATCTCTTTAAGATGCGAAACACACCTACATTCCTGGGATGCTTGATATTAGTAAGAAGATTCGAAAGCATAAAAAATACCTTGGAAAGACTGCGGTTAATCCATTTATCATTACGCTCTAATCTTTGTGCAATAACCATTTCTACATCATTTTTGTTCAGCACTTCCAGAAGGCTGGAAATATCTTCTGGTCTGTCAGAAAGATCGCTATCCATAATTACAATGAATTCACCCTGGCTTTGTTCTAAACCGGCAGCAATGGCATTGGATTGGCCAAAATTTCGAGCCAGACGTATAATTCTGATGCGATGATCCGCAAACTGCAGATCCTGTAAAACATCCAGCGATTTATCATTACTTCCATCATCGATAAATATTATCTCATAATTAGGTGATATCACCTTCAATCCCCGGTTTAAACGGCAATACAGTTCTGTAAGAACTTCTTCATCATTATAAACCGGTATGACTACAGATATATCTTTCATCTTAGATTTTCTCTTCGTCG
>QMNP01000105.1 GCA_003647825.1 Candidatus Cloacimonadota bacterium | reverse complement strand
CCATAAGTATTCATCCCGTAGTTTTCACCGAACATCTGGGTGAATCTGAGATCACAGTTGCAACGCCTGTAAAATGGAATGGAAAACTACTGATATTAGCTCATGGTTTGCGCCCAGTTGAATCAGAACTTTCTTCCTTCTTCTCCACTGATGATCCGTTTTACAGTAAACTTATTGAAAATGGCTGGCTAATAGGTTCTACCAGTTATCGTCGTAACGGTGTGATCTTGAATGAAGCAATTGAAGATATTGAATCTTTGCGAAAATATCTCGTAGAACGTTTTGGTAATCCAGCGGAAACATACTTACTTGGTACATCAATGGGTGCTTCTATCTGCACACTCATTGCCGAATATCCCGATCTTCCCTACACAGCAGTTCTGGCAATTGGTTTACCGCAAATCAGTTTTTTAAGAAATAATGGTTTAGATTACTCTTATGAACCGAAGATTCCGATATTGTTTATTAGTAACCGCAGTGAAGTAGAAGCTCCAACTGAATATTTTTCTAAATCAAATCAGTCAGAGAAAAAACCTGCTTTCTGGACGATTGATCGTGACGGACATTGCCTGGTAAATAGTGCAGAGATCACACAAGCTTTTAAGGCTCTATTATATTATGTTGAAATCAATGAAATCGAATTTGAAAGAGATGGAACTATTGAAATAAGTCATGCCAAATCAATGGCAGAATTCAAAGATGGAAAAGCTATTGCCGAAGTTCTGGCTATTCATCCTTCCTATGGAAACTTTAATACTACCTTTACAACAGATGACCTGGAAAAGTTGGGAATTGCTAAGAATACATACTTCCAGGTGGGTTGCCGAGATAGATTTTTCCGTATATATTATGGAACTACATACTCTGATGTTGCACAAGGATTTTGGATTGCTTTTGCCGGAGCAGAAGGCACATTAAGGATTGCACGGAATTTTGCAAATGCTGCTCAATCTCTTCGCTGCCATACCGGAGATAATATTTACATAAAGGCATTACCAGAATCAGAAAGAAATATTCAGCCGTATATTATACCCGGAACTGAAGTAGTTGATCTGGGAATATTAGCCTGGAATCAGTTGTTGGAGCGTGACGTATTAGCATCTATAGAAACTTCTCAAAAAGCATTACAACTCGATCCTGATATGCTCTGGATCAAAATGAATCTGGCGCATGCTTATTTAGTTGCCAATAGATATGATGATGCTGTGAAGATCTATCGGCAAAATATCGGCAAACATGTTTTTAAAGAATCATTTTATTTCGAGGATATGGTTTTGGAAGATCTGGATAAACTCGAAGATAAAGGTTTGAATATCATCCATTTTGATAAGATCAGGGAGATTATGAGAAAGTAACCCCCCAGTTTACCCTGACTTCGTGACAAGATTTACCTAAATTTACCCTGACTTTGTGACAAATCATATAAATTTATCTTGACAGTATCATTATTATTGTCTTTTTAATAACCTATAATATAAAGAGTTATAAATAGAGTTTTATATGTTTTATCGTAGAGCAATGAAGCAACTGGAAGCCTGGTCTTTGAAAAAAGATCGAAAACCGCTGATTCTGAGAGGTGCCAGGCAAGTTGGAAAGACCACTTTGGTTAGGATGTTTGCCGAAAAGTTTGAGCATTATGTGGAATTGAATCTGGAATTGGAAGAGAATAAAAAGATCTTTTCCAAAAACTTGGCTATTCGGGAAATTGTGCAAAGCATTTCTCTACAAAAGAACGTTCCTCTTATTAACAGCAAAGCTCTTCTTTTCATAGATGAAATCCAAAATTCACCGCAAGCAATCTCAATGATGCGTTATTTCTATGAAGAATTTGACAACCTTTTTGTTATAGCTGCTGGTTCGTTATTAGAAGCAGTAATAGGAAAAGAACAAATTAGTTTTCCTGTTGGTCGTATTGAATATCTTTTTATGTATCCTGTTACATTTACAGAATTTTTGGAGGCCAAAGGAAATGATGAAGCTATAAAAGCTTATAATAATATTCCAATGGCCGACTTTGCTCATGCAACTTTACTTAAATTGTTTCACGAATATGTTATGTTAGGAGGGATGCCAGAGGTAGTGAAAACTTGGTTTGAGTCTAATGATGTTTTAGATCTAAAGAGTATTTATCGTAATTTGCTTATCTCATATCATGACGATATTACAAAATATGCAAGAAATTCATCAATGATCGACATTATGAGACACACAGTAGAAACTATCCCGTTTGAAGCTGGGAAACGCATAACTTTTCGGGGCTTTGGAAATTCCAATTATCGTTCAAGAGAGATTGGTGAGGCTTTACGTTCTTTACAAAATGCCGGCTTGATCGATTTGGTTTATCCGGTTACTTCAACTGATCCGCCAATCATTCCGAACAAACGCAAAAAACCGAGATTACAATTTTTGGATACCGGTTTGGTAAATTATTCAGTAGGACTTTTCGATCAATACATTGGAATCAACGATTTGAGCTCTCTATATAAAGGACGAATTATCGAACATATTGTTGGGCAGGAACTTAAAGTTTTGTTGTCACAGCAAGATCATCAACTTACTTTTTGGGTTAGAGAAAAAAAACAATCTCAAGCTGAAATAGATTTTCTTGTAAGCTTTAAAGGTCGTCTTATTCCAATAGAAACTAAATCAGGAAATGTAGGAAAGTTACGATCGTTGCACCTTTTCATGAATGCCTCTGACAGTAAATTTGCTATACGTCTTTATGCTGGAAAACTAAATATACAAAAGATAAAACTGTCTTCAGAAAAAGAAGTTACTTTATTGAATTTACCATATTTCCTGGTTGGGAAACTATATGATTATCTAGAGTATTATGCTAAATAAAAAACTTCTGTGTATTTGTCTGATCTCAATAATTTTTTTTATGCTGTTTTCCGAAGATTCTCTTTCCCAAACTCCAGAAGAATACCTGCAAACAGCTATCGAAATTATTCGAGAAAATGCTTTGAATTCCGATAAAATCAATTGGGATAAAGCTCTTCCTGAAGCAATGGGATTTCTGGAATTTGCATCTACTGCTGCCGATACTTATCCAATAATCAAGAATCTGCTCAAGAAACTGGAAGATAATCACAGTTATTTCAAAACTCCCCAAAAATATAAAAAAGATAAATTCAGTACTGTGGAAGAAAATGATCCGATTACTGGAAAATTTCTGGAAAGCAAAATTGCATACTTAAATATCCCCTACATTCGTGGCTACACTGATGAAAAAAATCTCCTGTACTCAACTATCATTCAAGATCAAATTGCTGCCCTTGACTCTCTGGAACCTATCGGCTGGATAGTTGATCTGCGTGAAAACACCGGCGGAAATATGTGGCCGATGCTGGCTGGATTAGGTCCGCTTTTAGGAGAAGGAATTCTGGGTTATATGAGCTTTCTTGATGAAGATATTTCCTGGATTTACAAGAATGGAACAATAGGGTTTGATGAGAATATTCTTATAACACTCCCTGATTCTGGCTACATAGTTCAAAATTCAAATTTACCTGTCGCTGTTTTAATTGGCGATCAAACCATGAGTTCTGGTGAAGCAGTTACCATTTCTTTTATAGGAAATAAAAATGCTAAATTATTTGGCCAGCCAACTCAGGGACTATCTACAGTAAATGTTTCTCATAAACTCTCTGATGGTGCGCTGATAGTGCTTACAGAAGGAATTTTTACAGATCGAACCGGCAGGAAATACGGCAGTGAAATTGAGCCCGATGTTCTGGTGGAAAACGATGAGCAAACAATTGATAAAGCTGTGGAGTGGATACTTTCTAAACCTTAAAAGACTTCATTCAGAGATATTCTTTCACTTGCCTTTTCAATAGCCGAGAAAACTACATTAAGTAAAGTAAATGAAAAATAAAGATGCGATGGAACTTGCTCTACAGGAAAATATCGAACTCTATAATAGTGGTAATCTTAACCCATTTGGATTTACGGATTATACTCGATTGTGGTGGCATTGCAGTAAACTTAATCACTACACCATTTCGAAGCTCAAGGAAAAGTAGTATGTTCGGAAGGTTTTCAAATCCGTGATCATCTGTGTAAATTTGCGAACTATTTTTTCAAATCATTTGACACCATCTAACCTATCCCACATTTCTCATTTCAAATTTCAAATTAAATTCAAAGGAGGTTTTAGTGGATTTTCTATCACTGGCAATGGATACGGCAAAATCGCTGGGAGCTGATTATGCTGATATCCGTATTCAAAAATCCAGCACCGAAATGATCTATTTGCGCAACCTGAGTTTGAAAAATACTTCGCTCAACGAGATCTACGGTTATGGAATTCGTGTATTCAAAGATGGTGCCTGGGGATTTGCTCACAACAATGTTTTTACCAAAGATGATGTTAACAAAACCGTGAAAAAAGCGTTCGCTATAGCAAAAGAATCGGGACGCGTAAAATATGGAAATGGTCTGGTTCTGGCTCATGAACGAGGTTACATTGATTCCTACAAAACACCTTATCGTCTCGACCCATTTAATGTTTCACTCAGCGAAAAAGTGGAATTGATGATGGAAGTTAATAAAACTATGCTCAATTTTGCTGAGATCAAACTGGCAGTTTTCATGCTGGAATGCCGCAAAGATGAAAAGTTGTTTGCCTCCACTCTCGGCAGCAGGCTGGATATTCACACTGTTTATATCGAGCCGACAATTACAGCAACTGCAGTTGCCGAAGGTGACAGCCAAAGCCGAACATTCAGCCATGGTGGACAAGCCAGAGGCTGGGAATGGGTACAAGGGTTGAACTTGACAGACAAAGCTGTGCAGGTGGCAGAAGAAGCGATCATGAAAGTACATGCCGGATCTCTTGGTGCCGAAGAGCGTAAAACTCTTCTGCTCGATCCCAATCATATGGCACTAACCATGCATGAATCTGTGGGACATCCCACTGAGCTCGACCGCGTCTTAGGTTGGGAAGCAGATTTTGCCGGTATCAGTTTTGCCACTCCCGAAAAACTGGGCAACTACCGATACGGTTCCAAAATTGTGAATTTTGTAGCTAACAACACTTTAGAAGGTGGCCTGGCCACAGCCGGCTATGATGACGATGGCGTTCCTAATCAGAAATGGTATATTATTAAAGATGGAATTCTGAACGAATACGGTAACACCCGAGCCACAGCTCCACTCATTGGCTTCGATATGAGTCGTGGCTGCAACAGGGCAACCAACTATTTTGATTTTCCAATAAATCGCATTCCTAATCTTTACCTGGAACCAGGAAAAGAACTACTTACCCCCCAGGAATTGATCGCTGATACAGAAGACGGTGTTTATATTGAAGGACGTGGTTCATTCTCTATCGATCAGCATCGTGTAAACTTCCAATTTGGTGGAGATATGTTCTGGGAAATTAAGAACGGCAAGAAAACCAGACCACTCAAAAAGATCTTATACAAATCCAACAATCCTGAATTCTGGAACAGCGTCGATGCTATTTGTGATGACCGTTTCTTCAAAACATTCGGTGTGACCAATTGCGGAAAAGGTCAACCCGGTCAACGGGGCAGGATGACGCATGGCGGAGCTTTAGCTCGCTTTCGTAATATTCGCGTAGGAGGTTCCCAATGATAACCAGACAAGAAATGCAGAAAGCTGCTGAATTCATTCGCAAAAATGTGAAAGCAGATGACTTCTATTTTAGTGTAACAGCTTCCGAAGATCTATTAACAAGATTTGCCCAAAATGGAATCACACAACACATCACCGGAGATAAACTTCATGTAAGTCTTGGTGTAGATTTTGATAACAAAAATGGACAGGCCTCAGGAAACAATTTGGATGAAGATTCTTTAAATTACCTCATCAAAACTGCTGAAAGTATGGCAAAATTGAATCAGCCAGATCCTGAAAACGTACAAAGTGAGGGAGTTCATAAGCTTCCTGATGTTAATAATTATTCACAAAATACCGCCGCTTTATCGGTAGAAAAGATCGTAGATGATATAAAGATTTGTGTTAAGAATGCTAAAAAAAGAGATGCTAAACTTTCTGGAATTTCAGAGAAACGCCTGAATCTTTCTTTACTAACTTCTAAAAACGGCTTTGAAGGTTTTGATCAATTTGCCAGTTTTTCTCATTCCATGACCATGAAAAAAGAAGGAGTGGAAACCAAAGTATCCCGATCAGTAAAAGATCATGCTAAACTGGATTTTGCTGTTCTAATCAATCAATTGAATTCGCAGTTTGATAGTCTGAGTAATCCGGTTCAAATTGAGAAAGGAAAAATGCCAGTAAT
>QMNP01000104.1 GCA_003647825.1 Candidatus Cloacimonadota bacterium | reverse complement strand
TTATGGATCTGTTAATGTAATAGTAGATACATTTACTGTAATGCAGCCGGACGACTATTTTGCCACTCCAATTGAGAACTTTACTTTCTCGATCTCTAACACAATTATTCAACAGGTAGATAGCGATCTTTATGTTAATCCTTCAGGATCAGATGCAAATTCTGGACTCACTCAATTTGATCCGCTAAAAACAATTGATCTAGCTATGAGTAAGATCATTTCAAATGAAACAAATCCTAATACTATTCATCTAAGCAATGGTACTTATTCTTCTTCCTGTAATGAAGAAAAATTACCGATACAGGCAAAAGATCATATTACTTTGTCTGGAGCTGATCGTGAAACTACGATTATCGATGCCGAAAGTAATAGTTGTATTTTAATCGCAAATTGGATAAACGGACTAGATGTAAATAACCTTACACTTACAAATGGAAGGGCTGTTTATGATATTCTTACACCTTATGGCAACAACCAAGGAGGAGGAGCTTATATTTCAATGTCAGAAAACATTACTTTTTCCAATGTAATTGTCAGCAACAATATTGCAGGTAAAGGAGCTGGTCTTAGCTGTTATGACAGTATAGTTCGCATATCAAATGCATTGTTTTCCAATAATCACACTCAATCCAGTTATGGAGGTAGCAGAGGAGGGGCAATTTATTGTACAGGTTATTCAATTGATGAGGTAGCTCTAACAATATCAAACTCAACCTTTTGCAATAATTCTGCAGAAGCAGGTGGCGGTGCGATTTACCTGCGATATACAAATGCTGTCATGCTGAATACGATCTGCTGGGGCAATGCCCCTCAAGAGATTTATCTGAGCGGCTGGAATGAAGAAAATGAATTTATTATTGCTAATTCAGATCTTTCAAATGGCCAGTTAAGTATAATCAATGAAAACTATGGTACAGTCAACTGGTTGGAAGGCAATATTTCTAGCGATCCTTTATTTCTTGATCCTAATATAAACAATTATTATCTGCAAAACGGATCTCCCTGCATTGATGCCGGAATAGATTTTTTCGAATGGGAAGGAGAGATTTACTTAGATCTTTCACCAGACGATTATTATGGTTTAGCACCGGATATGGGAACTTATGAATGGGATGGAACTCAACAGAATGAAGAATTAATAATGTGTAATTACGAATTAGCAAATTATCCTAATCCATTTAATCCTGTAACCAATATTTCATTTTCCATTCCAGAAGATAGTAAAGTTGAATTATCGATCTATAACGTTAAAGGTCAGAAAGTAAGAACTCTCGTTAATAATAAGCTTGACAAAGGAATTTACCAAATTACCTGGAACAGTAAAGATGATTCCGGCAAAACGGCAGCCTCCGGAATTTACTTTTATAAACTAAAAACCAGCAAGAAAGAAATAATGAAAAAGATGTTACTTTTAAAATAGGACTGGCATTACAAATGGAACTTTTAAACAATTCAGCATAAAATCTAAAACTTAGTGGAATCAAATTTGCATCTAAACACTAAAAAATAAAAGGAATTGAATATGAACAAAAAAAAGTTAATAATTTTAATATTTGCACTCTTACTGATCAATATGGCATTTGCTAAAGATTATAGTGAACAAATCCGGCAGAATCCATTTGCGGCACATTTTCTAAGTTTTGAAGAATATTTGCAATATGAACCCGGAGCCAGCAGAGACTTTACTCCAACAGATCCTCCCACAGGGAATATTCGTCAAACATCAGAATTTGAACAGATGGAAGGTGTATTAGTTGCCTATCCTCTGGGAGTTCCCTATGATTTGATCGTTGAGCTTTCTGAATACACAAAAGTGTACACAGTTGTTACAAGTGGTCAACAGACTTCCTGTGAAAATAATTACATAAATCATGGCGTTAACATGGCCAATTGTGAATTTATAAATGCACCGACAAATTCATGGTGGATGCGAGATTATGGCCCCTGGTTTATAGATAATGATGGTGAAATTGCAATTGTAGATTTTCCTTACAATAGACCAAGCAGGCCTTTAGATGATGAAATTCCAATAGAAGTTGCAAATTATCTGGGAGTTGATCTATATGGGATGGATGTAATTCATACTGGAGGCAATTATATGTGTGATGGAAATTATATTGGAGCTTCTACCGATCTTGTTTATGAAGAAAATCCGGGAACATCAGCTGCAGAAATTGATGAATATTTCGAAGATTTTCTGGGAATTACTGAATACCATGTAACTCTTGATCCGCTTGATGATTATATAAAACACATAGACTGCTGGGGAAAATTCTTAGACGTTGATAAAGTTATGATCGGACAGGTTCCAGAAACAGATTACCGTTATGATGATTTTGAATTTGTTGCGAATTATTTTGCCGACCAGACTAGTGCCTGGGGAAATCTATTCCAGGTATATCGTGTTTATACACCGGGCGGTTATCCTTCGACTCCATACACAAATGGTTTAATTACCAATAACAAGATTTTCATTCCCCAATCTGGCAGCCAGTGGGATGATGAAGCTCTGACAAGTTACGAAGAAGCAATGCCTGGTTACGAAGTTATAGGTATTTACAGCAACGGCTGGTACAATACTGATGCACTGCATTGTCGCACCAGAAATGTAGCCGATAGAGGAATGCTTTATATAGAGCATAATCCTCTGCTGGGTGAACAAGATTATGCCAACGAATTTACCATTTCAGCTGAATTTAAACCTTACAGTAATGAATCTTTATATACTGACTCTTTAAAGGTATTTTATAATATTGATGGTGGAGATTATGAATCAATTACGATGACATTTATTTCCGGAGATCTGTATTATGCAATGATCCCGGGCCAACCGGTAGGAACTGAAATTGGTTATTACATTCATGGTGCAGATGAATCTGGTCATAGTATGAATCATCCTTATATTGGCGCTCCAGATCCGCACACATTTACAGTTGTTGGTACTCCACAACCAGCGGAACTTACAGTCGATCCGGAATCTTTTACTCTTGAAATGCAAACCAATACAACAGCAATTGAGATCATGACTTTAAGCAATATTGGTGGAATAGATTTAATATACGATATTTCTGAAACTGCAGATTGGTTAAGTTTAAATGAAGCTTCAGGAATTTTACAACCTGGAGATTCAGATGAGATTGAATTACTTTTTGATACAACTGGATTAGCAGCAGATACTTACCTTTGCGATATCGTGATAACTGATGATAGGGAAGAGACGATAATACCTGTGGAATTGACGGTTATCGGAACCAATGCTGACAATAATCTCGGCGGTTTGCAAAATGAACTTATTGGAAACTATCCGAATCCTTTTAATCCTTCCACGACAATCAGCTTCAGTTTACAGAATGATAACATGGTGGAGCTTTCAATTTATAATTCCAAGGGTCAAAAAGTTAAAACACTTCTCAATGAACAACGCAGAGCAGGTTTACATCAAGTGCAATGGAATGGACGAGATGAAAATGGATCATCTGTAAGCAGTGGTATATATTTTAGTGTAATGGATACAAATAGAGAAGGACTTGATTTTACCAGTATTAAGAAAGTAATATTGTTAAAATAGTTTTGAATAGATTTAAACAGGCAGCTCAGTTCGCTATGAGCTGCCTGTTCTCATTTATTTCAAAAAAATGGTTGCATAAATTAATCATTCAAAAGAATAATCTACCTCATAAATAATAAATTGATTTCGGAGGTTATTATGAAAGAAATTCCCAGCATACAAAATATAGATTTAATTGGAAAAAAAGTATTAATCCGGGTTGATCATAATGTCGTTAAAAAAGGTAAGATCATCGATCCATACCGCATCGAGGCATCATTGGCTACTATCAAATTGATTCTTGAAAAAGGTGGTAAACCAATATTGATGAGTCATGTGGGCAGGCCAAAAGACAAGAAAACGGGTGAGATAATAAGAGATGCAAAAACTTCTGTAGAACCAATAGTTGAATATTTAAATATCAAACTCCAAAAGAAATTCAAAATTGCTTTTGAAAATACCGTGGACTTTTCAAAAAATTCTGTTTTTGCTGAACTGGAAAACAATTCTATTGATGGTGTATATCTGCCAAATACACGCTGGTTTGATGGTGAAGAAGACAAAGGCGCTGAAGCTGAAAGATTTGCAGAGAAATTAGCACAATTCGCAGATATCTTTGTAAATGATGCCTTTGGTTCCTGGCAACCTCATGCTACAACCTATCTTATTACCAAATACCTGCCTTCTTATGCAGGCCTGTTAATGCTGAAAGAAATTGAAAATTTAAAAAAAGTATTGGAACCTAAAAGACCATTTGTTGCCATAGTTGCAGGTTCTAAGTTCGATACTAAAATTGGACCATTGACCGCTCTGCTGCAAGCTGCAGATTATCTGGTGATCGGTGGTGTGATCTATAATGCATATCTTTGTGCAAAATATGGGATCAAGATCAAAGGTGTGGGCGATGATGATATTCAAGCTGCTCAAAGTTTTGTAGAACTGGCAGCACAATATCCCGAAAAATTGATCGAGTTACCTGTAATTGTTGAATCTGATCTGTTAGAAGAAACAGAAGGCAATTTTCGTTCTCACAATATCCACGATCTGGCCTTAGGAACTGAATTAAATTTTGTGCTTGATGTTGATCCAGTATCATTTGCTGATGAAAAGATCAAGAGTATTTTCAAAAATGCCAGCACCTTTTTCACTAATGCAGTAATGGGCTTTACTCCAAACTTTGCAGAAGGTTCAAAAGCTCTTTATGCTTTGATAAGTGAAAATACAAAGGCTGAGAAATTGTTTGGTGGTGGTGATACTCTGCAGGAATTTAAGACTTTGCTTCCTACTGTTTATAATGATGCTCTGGAAGACAATAAATACTATTTCTTTACTGGTGGCGGAACCATTTTGAAAGCAATCAAAGAAGGAACACCATTTGGCCTGGAACCTTTAAAAGCTATGATAAAATAGAAGTTAATCTATGCCAACAGAATTCAGTAAAAAAACAATAGAATTAATGAAACAAATCCCACCAGGGAAAGTATGTACTTATGGTCAAATTGCAACACTAGCTGGTAATAACAGAGGAGCCAGACAAGTTGTTCGACTTCTTAATTCATCCTGGAAAAAGGAGAATCTACCCTGGCATAGAATAGTGAACAGTAAAGGTACAATCTCTCTCCGACAAGGGGATGGTTATGAAATGCAGAAATCATTATTGGAAGCAGAAGGAATAGAATTCAATTCCAACGATAAAATCGATTTTAGTAGATTTTTATGGCAGCACTCAGAATAGAAACCAGAAGCATCATCTTCAAATTGCTTGACTCCGAAGTTGTAGATTTACAACTTCGGTGAGTGTTGTAGTGATGTGGATATATAAATACGGAGGAGAGATGAAAAATTTTAATTTGTTAACCTCGCTGGTAATAGTTTTTTTTAGTTTTATGTTTTATGGATGCGGATCAGATCCATCTTCCAACAACGATCCTGGAACTGTTGAAGGAACTGTAACTGACCATCCCTTAGGATTTTATTTGCAAAATATTCAAATTAGTGATGGAGAAAATATACTTGCTACTTCAAATTCATCAGGGGAATTTTCATTTCAAATTGAGAAAGGAACATATGACTTTCATTTCAATGGCAATGGATATACAACACATATTGAACAAAATGTTGAGGTTAAAGCAGGAAAGACTAAAGAATTAGAAGTATTTCTTACAAAAATTGAAATGATCGAAGTATACACTGATGTAAGTTCCAATGGTGCAACCTGGAATAATGATAGGATCTACCACATCAACGAAGATATAAATATTTTAGGTCCTTTAACTATTACAGAAGGAACAATAATCAAGTTTAAAGATGATGTTGGCTGGAATGTGGATGGTGAAAGTGGTGGAGAGATCATTGCATTAGGAACTGGCCTTGAACCAATAATATTTACTTCCTGGCATGATGATGGCCCAGGTGGTGATTCGAATGGAAATCAAAATGCTACCAGTCCTGATCGCGGTGATTGGGAAAATATCAAGATCAACGGTGCTGATAATAATTCTGTTTTTGACTACTGCAAATTTTATTATGGAGGCAGTGAAGAAGACTGTGTAATCTACGTGGACAATGGTGCAAATATTTCCATAACAGATTGTGTCCTTTCAATGAATAAAGGTAATGATGGTGCTTTGAATGCTTCCGTTGCTGGATCGGAAACTGTAATTCAGAATAATACATTTTTTGGAAATGTATGGCCACTTAATATCAACATGAATATCGGCTTGGATAGCACAAATCTTTTTACAAATCC
>QMNP01000103.1 GCA_003647825.1 Candidatus Cloacimonadota bacterium | reverse complement strand
TGCCAGGAAGGTTTGGTGCACCTGCTTCATTTTGCAGATAAGTTTGTGGTAAAAGTACATTCTGTACAGCTTCACCATCAATATTAGCATCTTCCAATGTGAAAGTATCGATAGAGAAATTAAGCCCTACCCCACTGTTTGAGCGCTGGTTTAAACTAAAACCTGCAGTACCCCAGGCATCTTCATAACGAATTGTTTCTGATGAAAACAGAAAACTCGCCAGTAATAACGAAATTAACATTAAACTAATTTTTCTCATAAATCTTCTCCTTTTTTTTCAATTTATTTATTATTTTATTTAAGCATTAGCATTTTTCCTGAAGATTCGAAATCATCAGTTTTCAATTTATAAAAATATATTCCAGAAGCTGCGCTTTTATTCTGATCATTTTTCCCATTCCAGAATATATTATAATTCCCTGAAGATAACGATTCAGAAACAAGTGTTCTTATTTTTTGTCCACGAATATTGAAAATTTCTAAACTGGTAGGAAGATATTCAACCGAAGAAATCGAGAAACTGATTGTAGTACTTGGGTTGAATGGATTGGGATAGTTGCCATGTAAATTTACAGAAACTGGTTGAAGAGTATTTGATGCACTTACAAAACTCGTACAGGGAAAATCTATCAGGTCCAACCAGGCACAATCCGAACCGCTTGAAACTCCTCCGTCTTTTGTATAAACCCAGCTGAAAGTATGGACACCGGTAGAAATGACATATTCCTGCCTTGCCCAGTCAATTTCTCCAGACCAGGAATTCATTTGATTATCATCGATATAAAATTCAAAATAATCATAACCTAGTTCAGAAGAAACTTTAGAATAAAATGAAAGTCTGCTGATTTCAGACACATTCAATTCAATATTTAAACTGGTAGTCTCATTGTGATTTATCACACCAGATCGAGCTGAAAAGATTCCATCAAAGGCATTAGTATTGTCGATCGTCCAGATTGTCTCATTACCAAAACTCCAGGCGTAATCATTGAAATTACCGTTTTCAAAGCTTTCGATTTCACTATAGAAGATTGTAAAGTCAAATTCAGTGTTATCTTCCATTACATTAATATTTTCAATAATCGCCGTATAACCTTCTGAAACTATAGAAACAGAATAAGTTCCTTCAAAAACATTCTCGATTTGATATAAACCATTTGCATTTGTATATACAGGTTCAATAGGAGTATCTATAAGTTCTATTGTTACATCCGCCACAGGTTCCATTGTATTCCCGTTTAATACCGATCCAGAAACTGTAAATTGAGGAGCTGTTTCCAATACAACATCCAGATTCGTTGTTTCCCCATCTACTATCAAAAGATCTTCGGTTATGGAAGTCCTATATCCGTAGGATGAATATTCGATATCATAAGAACCACCAGCTAACAATCTATGGTAATCTCCCAATTCAGGGTCAGTGTAGACCTCGGTATGTCTGTCGTCATGTTCCAAAACAAAAATCCGAGCATCAAGTGGTTCACCAAGTTCATTGGTTACAATTCCATGTAAGCCATACAAGCTCTCTTCCATATACAATAAAAGGGCTTCACGATTGTAGTTCCAGTGATTTTGAAGTTGGTTTTCCGGTAACAATTTTGTATAGGAAAGTTCCATAGTAACTTCACGAGCATTATGAAAATAATTCATATAATCCTGCCGTGCTCCATGGGCAGGATACCAGGCATATCCATTAGTTACTCCATTATTTAGGGCAGTCATATAACCAGCCGGACTATTTGCCTGAGCTGAAGAAGCATAAATTACAGAAGTGTAATAATACCAGTCATCGTCTGGATGTAATTCTATCCATGTATCCCACGGATAATTGATCACTTCTATACCACCATGGATATTCCCGCCCATAGTAATGTGTCTGCTTGCTGCAAAATCCATCATTATTATTGTCTCTGGTTGCCACTCATTACCATCCGGATGCGGCCCATAAGCTGGATCTGGAAAATTCCTGTTCAAATCAACACCATTGGCGTTAAACCTCGTGGCTCCGAACACAGTTGAATTACCACCATGATAAGTTCCATCAGGATTTGCTAAAGGAGTAATCCAGATATCAACACCATTAACCAGATCTGTAACTTGTTGATCAAGCTCATAATTTGAAAGAAGATATTCGATTAAATTAAGCATAAGTATATAACCAGTAGTTTCATCGCCATGCATGGTAGAGCTATAGAAGAATTCTGGTTCTGCTTCCTGTTGATCTACATTATCTGATATTTCTGCAACCATTATTTCTCTGCCTTCGACTGTATTGCCTAAACTCATCACAGAACAAATATCGGGATAATCTGCTGCAAATTGATACATAATTGAGATATAAGCATCATAGGTGGGATATACATCCCATTCTCTCAGCTCATCAACTGCATTGCTCATAATAGGTTTGTAGAGAGTTCCAGGATGCTGCAAGATTTCTGGATAATAACCCAGTGATCTAAATTCTACCAGATCTGCAGGTGTGGCATAAGCATAAACGTAACCTTCATCGATGTTATCAATAGAAACAATATTAGTTATCTTTTCAAGTTTGGAATAGTCGTGGAGAAGAAATCTGAAATAGTATTCTGAAACTACTTCAGCACTTAGAGCAAGAGAAGCTAAAATAGAAATGAACAATAAAATCAATTGTTTTTTCATAAACCCTCTTATTTTAGAAGTATAACTTTCTTAATACTGGTGAAATCTAAACCTTCGTTATAAGCATCTACAATTGAAAAATAAATTCCAGAAGTCGCAGGTTTACCACTATTGTTTTCTCCATTCCAGATGACAGAATGAAAACCAGCCTGTAATTCTTTATTTATCAGAGTTTTCACAAGTTGACCTTTTATGTTATAAATATTCAACTCTACCTGTGAATTTGATCTTAAACTGAATTTAAAGGTAGTAGATGGATTAAATGGGTTTGGATAATTTCCATAGAATTCAGTTTCAAAAACTAATGGATTATCTTCGGTTCCTACATTCAGTGTCTCATCAAAATTTATGGTAACATATTTGTTTCCATTATCAGTAGAAATAATGAGGTTTTCGGATAATATTTCTCTGGATCTATTTTCTGTAGTTAGAGCTACTTTAACCAGGAATTCAAGTTCTTCACCTGCTTCAAGTATATAGGGTAATTCCAGATTGAAGTCATCAATATACCATTCGAAAACAGAACCGGTTTGAGTAATATCATTCATGGTAACTGGTACGTCAAAATTATTATTAATTACAAATGATTTGCCATCGATACAATCTTCGATAGATAAAAAATCCAGGATAGAAGGTGATACCATTATTGCTGATGTGGGTAATAATATATTATCAATCCAGCCGCAATCGGAACCGTTGGCAACACCACCGTCTTTTACATAACTCCATTGGAATGTATGCACACCTGCTGTTACAGGATATGTTTGCACCGACCAATCTTCATTACCACTCCAAAGATCCTGTAATTCACCATCGATGTAGAATTTTAAATAATCATAATCAGCTTCAGAAGAAACCTTACGGCTAAATGATATTTCATCTTCATTAGCAACATATAAAGAAACTTCAATATCGGAATTCTGATTATCCCCTATACTTCCCGAACGAATTGAAAGAAAACCTTCGTAAGCAACAGTGGGATCAATTTGCCAATCAGCATTTCCACCGAAAACCCAGCATCCACCTAATACTCCACTTTCAAAAGTCCCATCATCTAACTCATAAAGATCGAAATCCAGCTCTGTTGTTTGTTCTGTAATATCAACTTGGATTTGAATACTGGCATAATCATCTGCATAGATCTGCATATCATATGAATATTCGAAAACATTATTTATAGTATATTCACCTTGAGCGTTTGTAGTTACAGCAGGAATGCCATAATCAAGAAGTTCGACAACAGCGTTTTCAATTGGAAGGCCGGTATTTGCATCTGATATCACACCAGAAACAGAAGCAGTTGCTGATCCATTAGATAGAACAACATCAAGAACAGTTTGGTCATCACTTGTAATAATAACATTTTCAAATGTCTGAGCTTCATAACCGTAAGCCTGAAAAGAAACGTCATAAACACCATCGGTTAATAAACGATAATACGTTCCAAATTCTTGATCACTTATATAAGGATTTCGATAAACCCCTGTATCGTCAATGCCTGCAACAAAAATCTCAGCCTGTATTGGCAATCCACTATCAGAATCAGTAACATGTCCAAGTAAAATTGAATGGCTGGTTCGATCCAGCATGATCATAGATGCTTCAATATTGTTTAGGCAGATATCTTCAACCTGATAAGCTGGAGGAATGAATTCTGTAGCAAGTTCAATTGTATAGCTGAATATTCCATACATTCCATAAGCATAATCATCGGTAGTACCAGTACAGGGATATAAAGCCCAGGAAGCTTGAGGTGTGTATGTACCACCATATTGGCCGGAGATCGTTACAGCCATATCCGTACATAATTCTGATAAAGCAGCCTGGTCTGGAGCAATAACACCATCAGCATAACCAAAAGGATATAATATCAATTCACTGTAGCTATGATAACTAAGTCCAGCCACAAAGTGATGAGCAGCCATTAGTTCTTGTACAGCCTGAGTTTCAGGTTCGGAGAAAGCAGATGGTCCCTGATAAGTTTCGCTAGTCCAACTTGTAGAAGCTCCACCCCATTCCCAATCATAATTCCGGTTTGGATCCACTCCGTCGGATGGATTGTAACCTGTAACATTCAAACTTCCATTCTCATTGTTATCACGAATATTTTTTCTCCACATAGTTTCAACTTCATCAGTTACTACTTTATGACCATTAGGATTTACTAGCGGAACAAACCAGACTTGTTGATTATTTATGTTATCTGTAATCGCAGGATCAGTTCCGTAATTATCCAATATATGTTCCAAAACGGTCATTACAACTTCCAGACTGATAGGTTCTCGGGCATGATGTTCAGCAAGGTAATAAATACCGGGTTCGTCTTCTTCCAGTTCCACATTATCAGAAATTTTTAATGCCCAGATTTCATGCTGAAAATCATCATAATTAGTATTACCATTATCAGAGTATATCTTTCCCCAACTGTCACCAATATCATATAGTTTACATATATCGGGATAATCAATTTCTATTTGCTGTAATTCTGCTAAAAATTCCTCATAATCGCGATATCCTGCTAAATCCGTTCCTGAATTAAGATTTACTTTCAATTGTTCTTCGGTTTGTGTGATGCGAACGGAATAGCCCGATTCTAATAAATCATTGTATTCATCCATTGGGACTACAATATCCAGATATTCACCTGGTTTATAGGATGCAACATCATATTCATTTGCCGTGAATTTACTAATAATTTCATCGGATGGATTATCAAAGCGAACAACAACATGTTCAGCAAACAAAGTGCAGATAGAAAAAAATAAAACAAAAAATATAATATTTCTAGTCATTAATCCTCCTTTTTCATGCAGCAAATCGATGCAATAAGTGTTCCAGCGTAATTACATAAATATATATCAATTATTATTAATTAGGTTTTCAATTTGTAATTTTAAGGCATTAACTTCATCCGAATCTACTTCCCCTTCAATATCTGCATCTACGTATTTAGAACCCTTTTCCAAAGTTTCTAAAGCTGTTTCGTATTTACCAAGACGCATCTGGATTTCTGCTAACTGGATATAGGCATCGTAATGATCTTCTCTGGTTTCAATAGCCTTAAGTGTAGCCATTTCAGCTTCTTCAAACATATTTAATTCATATAAAGCTTCTCCTTTATGACGCCATGGACAGGACCATTTTGGAGAGGTAGAATTAATGACCTCATAGATCTCGATACTTTCGTTAAATCTATGAT
This sequence comes from Candidatus Cloacimonadota bacterium, assembly GCA_003647825.1. Taxonomy (GTDB): domain Bacteria; phylum Cloacimonadota; class Cloacimonadia; order Cloacimonadales; family TCS61; genus B137-G9. Next base: position 464 of record QMNP01000103.1, on the reverse strand, counting down.
TTTCCAATAGTAAATTAGCTAATTGAAATTTTGATCCCAGAGATAGTGAGTCCAGATCATTCTTCATTTCATCAATTACATTATTCATGGCCATCATATGAAGATTGGCTAAAGCTATTTGAGCCATTTCCGTATCTTCTGTACCTATTAATTTCTGATAATATTCCAAGGCAATATCAAGGTTATCGAAACTCGGTTCCTGTTGATATTTCATTAGTTTTTCAAAATCTCCTCCACCATGTTGAGCAAGTAATAAAGAGGTAAAACATCCTATCATAACTACTACTAAAATTCGCTTCATAAACTCTCCTTTTAAATTCTTAATTACAAACAAAAAATGTTGGACATAATGTAAAGTTAAAATAAATTTGCTTTGCGTGCGCCCGTGGCTCAATTGGATAGAGCATCTGACTTCGGATCAGAGGGTTAGGGGTTCGAGTCCTCTCGGGCGTGCCATTTTTTTA
>QMNP01000102.1 GCA_003647825.1 Candidatus Cloacimonadota bacterium | reverse complement strand
TTCAGCAAGCTGAAAATCGAATTTTCAATATTTACCCCTCTGTCCTACCGGACATCTCCCCTAAATCAGGGGAGAAAATTTGGCCACCCCGATGCAGAGCATCGAGGAATTCTTTTGATTAAATTTCTTTTATACAAATAAAAAATCTTAAATTACAGGTAAAATTGTTTATAAAAAAATAAAATTGATTCCAATCTTAGAAATTCCGATAACAAAATTCTTTATTGGCAAATACTTACCAAGATCATAAAAGAAAATATGTTGACATTGATTTCTCTAAAACAAAAAAAGTACAAAATTTGAAATAAATTAAAGAGGTGCTTGTTTTCTATGATAAAGAACAAAAAAGAAGTAGATCAGGTCATCAGCAAATTTATCGGTAAAAAAGGTTCATTGATCCCCCTTCTTCAGGAAGTCCAAAACTTTGAAAAATACCTTTCCAAGGATACTATGCGTTATATTTCTGAGAAAACTGGAGTCCATCTTGCCCAGATCTACGGAGTCGCAACTTTTTACACAATGTTCCGCCTTAAACCGCAGGGGAAGCACGTTATCCGAGTATGTAAAGGAACTGCCTGTCATGTATCTGATGCCAATACGATTTTAAAAGCAGTAAACAGCGAATTGAAATTGGAAAATGGAAATGATACAACAAAAGATGGTTTGTTCACTGTTATGGAAGTTGCCTGTTTGGGATGCTGTAGCCTGGCTCCTGTAATAATGGTAGATGATAACACACATGGCAAATTAACTCCCGAAATTATCGGCGAAGTACTAAAAAAATATAAATAGGAGGCCGGGTTGACTACAATAAAAGTAGGATTAGCAAGTTGTGGCTTGGCAGCAGGCGCAGGAGAAGTGCTTACTGCAATTGAAAAACATCTGGCCGGTAAAAAACATAAAATTGAAGTTAAGCACACTGCCTGCATTGGAATGTGTTTCGCTGAACCACTCGTAGAATTTGTTTCTGAAAATAATGAAAGCATTATCTATGGCTATGTAGAACCGGAAAAAGTTGGAAAGCTTATTGAAGACTACTTAACCGGAAATCCACAGAAAGAAAATGTGGTTATTTCTGATATATTGGACGCAGCAGAGAATAAAAACTATGCTAAGCAGGAAAGGATAGTTCTGCGGAATTGCGGAAGGATCAATCCTGAATCAATTGATGATTATTTAGCAAACAACGGTTACAAATCTCTGGAAAAAGCCATCAAAGAAATGACCCGTGAAGAGATAATTGATGAAATGAAAAAATCCGGTTTACGAGGTAGAGGTGGAGCTGGATTTCCAACCGGACTTAAATGGCAATTTGCCTATAATTCCAAGAGTGACAAAAAGTACATCGTGTGCAATGCAGATGAAGGCGATCCCGGTGCATTCATGGATAGAAGCGTATTGGAAGGTGATCCGCATAGTATTTTAGAAGGAATGGCGATCGGTGCCTATGCAATTGGTGCAGACGAAGGTTACATCTATTGCCGGGCAGAATATCCAATGGCTATCCGACACCTGGAAAAAGCAATTGCAGATGCCAGAGAAAGAGGATTTCTCGGCTCAAATATCATGGGAACCGATTTTAATTTTATTCTTCATATAAAAGAAGGAGCCGGTGCATTTGTCTGCGGAGAAGAAACAGCTCTCATGGCTTCTATCGAAGGTGAACGTGGAATGCCTCGCATCCGTCCGCCCTTCCCTGCCCAATCTGGCTTATGGGGAAAACCAACTAATATTAATAATGTCGAAACTTTTGCAAATGTTGCCTGGATCATTTTAAATGGAAGTGCTGCTTATTCCAAATTTGGAACTAAGAAAAGTGCAGGAACTAAAGTGTTTGCTCTGGCTGGCAAGATCAAAAACAGCGGTCTTATAGAAGTTCCAATGGGAATGCCATTAAAAGATGTGATCTATGGAGTTGGCGGCGGCATGAAAACCGATAAACCCTTCAAAGGTGTTCAGCTGGGTGGTCCATCTGGAGGCTGCGTTCCAGCCCATCTTTTAGATACAATTGTAGATTATGATTCTATCACCAGCACGGGAGCTATCATGGGTTCCGGAGGTATGGTGGTTATGGATACAGGAACCTGTATGGTGGATGTAGCAAGATTCTTCCTGAATTTCACTCAAAATGAATCTTGTGGAAAATGCACATTCTGTCGAGTTGGTACTAAACGAATGCTGGAAATCCTGACTCGAATCACTGAAGGCAAAGGTAAGATGGAAGATCTGGATACTTTGCAAGATCTGGCCACAAATATAATAAAAGGTTCTCTCTGCGGATTAGGACAAACTGCTCCAAATCCTGTTCTCACCACCCTGAAGTATTTTAAGGATGAATACATCGCCCATATTGTAGATAAGAAATGTCCAGCCGGAGTTTGTGTGAATCTGATGAAGTATGAAGTAATTGAAGATAAGTGCGTTGGCTGTACAGCTTGCGCTCGCAAATGTCCTGTAAAAGCCATTTCCGGATCTGTAAAAAATCCTCATTTTATTGATCAGGATAAATGTATAAAATGTGGAATCTGCTTTGATGTTTGCAAATTTAACGCAATTCAAAAATCATAAAGAGGATTACCTGAATGATAAAATTAAAATTAAATAACAAAGAAGTTAAGGCTAAAGCCGGACAAACAATATTAGAAGTTGCCAATGAGAATGGTATATCTATTCCAACTTTGTGTCATGATGAGGAATTAAAACCTTTCGGCTCTTGTTGGGTTTGCGCTGTAAAAGTAGAAGGTAGAAGAGGTTTTGTAACTTCCTGCGGAACAGAAGCGCTGGATGGAATGAAGATCATCACAGATTCTGATGAAGTACGACAAGCCAGGAAAATGGCTTTAGAACTTCTGCTTTCCGATCATTATGCCGATTGTGAAGCTCCCTGTAAAATAGCTTGTCCAAATCATGTAGATATCCAAAGTTACGTTTCCTTGATCGCAAATGGTGAGCATCATGAAGCAGTTAAAGTTATTAAAGAAACGCTTCCCATGCCACTTTCTATCGGTAGAGTGTGTCCCGCTTTCTGCGAAGACGAATGCCGAAGATCAGTGGTAGACGAACCTATTGCAATTCGTCAGTTAAAGCGTCATGCTGCTGATTTTGATCTGAATGATGATTGGACATATATTCCAGAAAGAGAAAAACCAAATGGAAAGAAAATTGCTGTGGTTGGTGGTGGACCTTCCGGTTTAACTTGTGGATATTATTTATCTAATAAAGGCTATAATGTAACTGTTTTTGAATCTGCGCCTAAAGCTGGTGGTTGGTTACGTTATGGAATTCCCGAATATAGACTTCCTAAGAAAATACTTGATAAAGAAATTAAATTAATGTGTAAAAATGGCATGAAGATCAAGCTGAAAAAAGAAGTTGGCAAAGATTTCATGTTAGCTGATCTCAGTAAAGATTATGATGCCGTTTACCTGGCAATCGGTGCCCAGAATGCTGCTCCGATGCGAGTAAAAGGTAGTGATCTTAAAGGTTGTTACTTAGGAGTTGATTTTCTTAAAGATTTTGTACTGGGAAAGAAGCCGAAGGTTACCAAAAAATTAGCAGTTGTCGGCGGTGGTAACACAGCGATTGACTGTGCCAGAACTGCCCGTAGAATGGGATCTGACGTAACTTTGATCTATCGTAGAACCAGAAAAGAAATGCCGGCAGAAGCTTATGAAGTAGATGCTGCCGAAGAAGAAGGAATCAAATTCCATTTCCTTACTAATCCGGTAGAATATTTTGGTAAGAGCGGCAAGTTGAAAAGCGTAAAATTGGAAAAAATGAAGCTTGGTGAACCAGACGAAAGTGGTCGTCGTCGCCCCCAGCCAACAGGTGAATTTTTTGAAGAAGAATATGGAACAATTATCGCTGCGATTTCTCAAATTCCTGAAGTTAATTTCCTACTAGAAGATAAAAATAAAATTGATGGAAAGGAACTACCATTAACACGTTGGTCAACTGCTGTAGCCGATGAGGAATCACAATATACCGGCATAGCCAATATCTTTGCCGGAGGTGATTTCCGTCGTGGACCAGCCACAGCAATAGAGGCAATAGCCGATGGTCGAAAAGCAGCTGAAGCTATTGATCGCAAATTAAACGGACTTTCTCTTATTGATCCGATCATACAATTTGATTCAAAGAAAGAAAAATTACTCAAAGACATAGATCCAAAAGAATACGAACAATACGAGGAAATTCCCCGTTTTAAAATGCCTGAACTGGAGGCAAACGAAAGAAGCACGAATTTCAAAGAAGTTGAGACAGGATTTTGTGAAGAAGATGCAAGAGAAGAGGCAGATCGCTGCCTGGAGTGTGGTTGTCAGGTTAATGAAACTTGTTCTTTACGAAAATATTCAACTGAATATGAAATTGATCAAGATCTGTTTATTGGAGATAAAAATCAACATCCAATCGATCATAGTCATCCATTCATTTTACGAGATCCAAATAAATGTATTAAATGCGGAAGATGCGTTAGAATATGTGCCGAAGTTCAAGGACCGGGTGTTCTGGGATATATCTATAGAGGTTTTACAAGTTATGTTGCACCGGAATTTGGAGAAAGTTTAACAAACACGAGCTGCGAGTCCTGCGGAAAATGTATCGAAGTGTGTCCAGTTGGGGCATTAACTCCCAGAAATATAAATTACAAACTTAATCCACATATTTCGGAACAAATCATTCAAAATTGTGGACTTTGCGGAACTGGATGTGAGATTGAAGTAAATGTTCAGGCTGGTAATGTAACTACGATTAATCCATCTGGAAATGGATTTAACGGACGTAATTTGTGTTTCGATGGAAAATTTGGCTGGCAGATTTTTGAGGATGAAAATCGCATATTCAAACCATATCTCCGAGATGAAGATGAGTGGAATGAATCTGATATGGAAACAGCATACGATTTGATCGAGGATAATCTATCTAAAGCTGAAAGTAAAAAGATTTATATTTCCCCAACCTGCACTCTGGAAGAAATTATGATGATGGATCAAGTGGCTAAAAACATCGGTGCAGAAATTTGTACGTTAACATATCAAAATAGTTTTGTAAAAAAGATAAGTGAAACAAATTTAATGTCTCTTTCGTATGATGATCTTTCAGTAGCAGAAGCAGTTGTAATAGTGGGGAAAATAAGTCAAACCATAAAAGTTATGATTCGCAGTCTACAAAGAAAAGGCATCAAAATGATTATTTTAGCTGAAGATAATGATGAATTTAATAACTACGCTGATGAGTTGCTGAATGATTTTCCGGTTCCTGAAACTTTGGATAGAATACTGGATCATTATTATACTGAAAATGACGAAGAAGTTACAATAGAAGAGCAGGATAAAAGCAGTACAGCTATTGAGTTGGATCTTCCAGAAAAAACAATTTTCATATACAGCAGAAACAATGTGAATGAACTCTCTATATGGCGAACTTGGATGCTGGCATCAATGATTTGCGATTTTAAAGCAGGCTCTGGAGTTCTTCCTACTTCAAATCTAAATAACTTCCGTGGATTAACGCAATATGGCATAAGTCCTGGGAAACCGGAAAATTCAGATTTTGTAATATTATATGGTGAACTTCCTTGTGAAGAGCAAAAGAAACTGATGAAAAACAGTAAGTTTATAGTATCATATAATTCACACGCAGATGATGCTGATCCATCTCATTTACTTCTGCCTAAACCATCTTATCTGGAAATTAATGGAACAGCCATTGCAAATGATGGTAGAATCAGTAAATTCCAAAATCCGAAGAAATCAAAATTATTCGATGAAATATTAGATCAGTTTTCAACTCTTGGGCTGCTGAACAGCCAGCATTCTTCTAGCAGATACTGGCATAACAAAGCGCTCAAATTCATTAATCAGAAAGTGGAAAATCATAACATGTCAAATCAGGAATTATATGATTATCTCGAATCCATTGAACGTGTTAATTTTGACACAACCAAACAAGCTAGTGTTCAAAGAAAGCTGATTACGAAATTAAAGAAAACCGGACAATGTAATTAGTGGTGATTTTTGCAGTGTTAATCACCTTATTTTTTGGTTTCTTAAAAAATCTGGTAGAGTTTTTTTTATATGTTTGACAAAAAATGTATTATTTATTTATTTTTCATTTATTGATAATAATGTGACGCAAAAGGCTTTCTATTAAAAATAGCAAGTCATAAAGTGTAGGAGAGAAAATGGACCTTGATTTTAAAAAGGACAATGATATTGGGATCATTAAGATTTCAGGCAGACTTGTAGTTTCAAATGCTAGAGAATTTAAAGAAAATATCAATAAATATATCGAGCAATCCCGTTTTCTCGTTCTAGACCTTACAGATATGGAT
>QMNP01000101.1 GCA_003647825.1 Candidatus Cloacimonadota bacterium | reverse complement strand
CTAAAATTTCGATTATCAAAGTAAGTTCAGGTCCATGAACACTGCCAAAAAGAGCTAATCGAAGTGGAAAATAAAGATTCTTTCCTTTCGCTCCAGTTGCTTCGGTTGTTTGCTTTAGAAGATTATTGATCGAATTATCATCTAATGTCTCTAATTTTGGTAGATTATCTCTCCAGAAGCGAAATACATTTTGAGAATTTTCTTCATTGATGATCTTCATATCTTCTTCAGAGAAATTTAAGTTCTTGAAGAAAGGAGCAGTTGTTTCAGGTAATTCTGCTAATGTAGAAACACGTTCTCTAGCAAATTCAATGATCTGCTTGAATTGCTCGGGATCACTGATTTTCAGCTTGGCATCGGCAAAAAACGGCTCAGCTCTTTTAACAATATCTGCTAGATCAAGGGTTTTGATGTAATGAGAATTCATCCACTTCAATTTATCGAGATCGAATACAGTTCCGGCCTTTGTAAGCCTTTTCAGGGAAAATTCTTTGATCAACTCCTCAATAGTGAAAAGTTCTCTGTCACCTGCAGGATGCCAACCCAGAAGAGCTACAAAATTTAAAAGCGCTTCCGGTAAAAAACCTTTTTTCAGGAAATCTTCTGTTGCAACATCACCCTGTCTTTTCGAAAGTTTTGTACGGTCAGGATTCAGAAGTAGAGGTAAATGAATCCATTTTGGTGGTTTCCAGCCGAAAACCTGGTACATGAAAATATGTTTCGGTGTGCTGGGCAGCCACTCTTCCCCGCGGATCACATGACTGATTCCCATTAAGTGATCGTCTACCACGTTTGCCAGATGATAGGTTGGGAATCCATCTGATTTTATAAGCACCTGGTCATCCACAGTATCCCAGCCAAAAGTTACTTTTTCTCGAACTACATCATAGAAAACCAAATCTCCATCATCAGGTGTTTTTAATCGGATGACATAAGGCTTTTTATCTGCAAGATTTCGTTCTATCTGTTCATCAGTTAGGTTTCTACAATGACCGTTATATCTTGTATCAAGACCTTCTGCCTGCAGTTCCTCGCGCTGTTTAGCAAGATCATCGGGTGTGCAGAAACAGCGATAGGCAGCACCTTTTTCCAGTAACTCATCTGCATGTGCTTTATAAATTTCTGTTCTTTCCGACTGGAAATACGGGCCAAAATCTCCACCTACTTCCGGGCCTTCATCATACTCTAATCCTACTGCTTTTAAAGACTTGATCAGGTTTTCAACTGCACCTTCAACATATCTGTTCTGGTCGGTATCTTCAATGCGCAGAATGAATTTCCCGCCAACTTTTTTTGCATATAAAAAACTGTATAAAGCAGTTCTAAGTCCGCCAACATGCAAATATCCTGTAGGGCTTGGTGCAAAACGAACTCTAATTTCGTTGCTCATATTGTTTACTCCAAATTAATAATTATAATATATTATTTTAATTAATTCTAAGAATTATAACAATTGTTTAGTGTCAACTGGAAAGTGAGATTACAAAATATGAATCCGACAATTATTAACAATGCCATCTTCTTTGATAAAATAATTGGCTATTGATTACATATTAAAATCTATAAGATATAAAAAACTCAATTCGTTATATTCAGCTGTTACATCTTTATAATCATTATAAACACAATCTCATAAATAGATAAATATTTTGGAACAAATATTGTATTAATAAATAGTCATGTTGCGGAATAAAAATGACAAATTAGGCAGATATTTTCAAGAATTGATCGTTGGAAAATCTTATATACATTCTCATACGAAGAAGATCACAGATGAAGAACACAGACAGTTTTGTAAGATAACAATGAACAGACATCCATTACATTTGGATGAAGAATCTGCCCAAAAGACTCAATTTGGCCGCATTGTTGTGGTTGGCACCTATATTGCAAGTATCGTGGTGGGAATAAGTGTAGAGGATATCAGTGGTAAAGCGATTGCAAACCTGGAATACGAGAAAATAATACATCACAATCCAGTATTTATCGGCGATACTATTCGAGCGGAAACAAAAGTGATCGATAAAAGAAAATCTGTATCAAAACCGGACAGGGGAATTGTTCACGTAGAGACCAAAGCATTTAATCAGAATGATATTCTTGTTTTGTCTTTAAGACGCAAAATACTTATTCCATTAAGGAAAAAATAAGATGAAATATATTCTGCGTAGTTTGCTTTTTGTACCCGGTAATAAAGAAGATTTAATGCTGAAGGCTGCGAAAACAAATGCAGATGCAATAATCTTCGATTTGGAAGATTCTGTGTTGGACACTGCCAAACAAAAAGCTCGACACGTTATCAAAAATATATTGGAAACGGACCTTTTTGATAAATTTCATATTTTTATTCGCTTGAATGATATTGGCAGCGGTTATCTTGAAGAAGATGTTTCACAGTTGATCTGCAATAAAATTACGGGTTTCATTTTTCCAAAAGCATATACCAGAGATGATGTTCTACATTTTGAAAAAATTCTAAAAAGGGCAGAGCAAAAAGCAGGTATCCAAAACAACAAGATCAAGATACTTCCTCTAATTGAAACTGCTTCCGCCGTGCTGCATGCAGAAGATATCTGCCGATGCTCAGAGCGGATTATCGCTATCGTTTTCGGTAGTGAAGATTTTTGTACAGATATTAAGGGTATTCATGACAAAACACACGATGCCTTGTTTGTGCCACGAGCCTTGATTGCATTGGCTGCACGTGCAGCAGGAATTATTCCTATTGATACTTTGAATGTAAATCTGAACGATATGGAAGATCTTGAAAGGAATCTGAAGTTGGGCAGAAAACTTGGCTTTGAAGGAAAACTTCTATTGCATCCCAAAGAAATTGAACTAACACATCAATACTTCACACCATCGGAAAATGAATATGAAAAAGCTCTTAAAATTATCAAACTTGCTCAGGAAGCAGCTAAACAAAATCTTCGGGTTGCAATAATTGATGATACTTTTATCGGACCACCAATGGTTAGACAGGCAGAAAATACAATCTCTCGATTCAAGCAGATAAAGAAATGGGAAGAATTTCGACGGAAATAGTATGGAAAAATCGATATTTCAGATTCCTGTTAAAACAATTAACAGGATGAAATTCTATAAAAAAAGCCAATACTGGAGTGCTGGTAAACTTTCTTCATATCAAGATGAACAGCTCAATAAGCTTATTATTCATGCCGGCAATAATGTACCCTATTATCGCAATCTCTTTAAAGAAATCGGATTTAATCCGGAATCTTTCAAAAGCAGGGAAGACCTGCAAAAAATTCCTACCCTGGAAAAGGAAACGGTAAGAACCAGAAAGGATGAGTTTATTGCTGATAATGCTGCGAAATTCGGCATGACAAATGACAGTACAAGCGGCTCAACTGGTACGCCGCTTCATTTTATTTTAAGCGATGGCGTGCAAGCCAATAAAATTGCTGCATTATTGCGTTCATATAATTGGGCAGGTTACCGGATCGGGCAAAAAACCTTCAGTCTGCAAAGCTATTACTTCCCAGAATCGGAATTTAAATACAATCGATTTTATAATATTCTTCGATTTGATTCCAACAAGTTACAAAAAAGATCTGCTTTAAAAGTTATTTCTGAGATCAATCGCTTTAAACCAAAATTCTTTATGGGCTTCCCATTTGACATCTTAATGCTGGCTCGTTTTGCCAGAGAAGAAGGGATCGAAATCAATTCTCCACAATCTATTGTCACTTATGGTGAAACGCTCTCGGATGTTAAAAGAAAGCAACTCGAATTTGAATTCAATTGCAGAGTATTCAACTTCTACTCTCTTCATGAATGCTCTGCTATGATAGCTGAATGCGAAGCTGGTAATTTGCATCTCATCGATGATTTTGCTTATCATGAAATAATAGAGGAAGATGGAATAAATAGATTGGTGGGAACAAGTTACTATAATTATTCCATGCCATTGATCCGCTATGAGATCAGAGATAATGTAGAGCTCTGTGATACAAGTGAATTATGTGAATGCGGCCGACATTTTAGAAGGATCAAAGAGATAATCGGTAAGGAGTGCGATTACATTCAAACCCTGGATGGCAGATTTCTGGGAGCTGTAATGTCTCATTCCATCGATAATGCTGATGGTGTGATCTGCTCACAATGTGTGCAGCATTCCCTGGATGAAGTAGATATAAACTTGATTACTGACAGCAGATTTACAAGCAACTCCCAACAAAAATTAGAAAAAGATTTAAGGAAAAGGTTGGGGACCAGGATGAAGTTGAAATTTAATATTGTAAATGAACTTGAGAAACGACCTGGCGGTAAGACACCATTTATACTTTCCAGAATTGGGAATGAATACATTTAGGAACAGGAACAAAAAAAATGACTGAAATTAATTGGGAAAATTTAATTGAAACGGAATTAGTTCAGATTGCTGAGAAATTAAAAAGAGATAAAAATTGCTTTATAATTGCTCACAACTACCAGAAAATGGAAGTACAGCAGATTGCCGATTTTGTGGGAGATTCGTTGCAAATGGCTAAAGTTGCAGCACAAACAGATGCCGATATGATCTTGGTTTGCGGCATCAAGATAATGGCGGAAACAGCAAAAATTCTGAATCCGGGTAAAAAAGTATTAATGGCACATCCAACTGCCGATTGTCAATTGGCAAATATGCAAACTCCAGCAGATCTACTGAAGTTAAAAACTGAATATCCAGATGCGGAAGTGGTTTGTTATGTAAACTCTCCTGCAACTTTAAAAGCTGAAAGTACAATCACCTGTACATCGTCCAATGCTGTGGATTTAGTGAACAAACTTCCAGCCAATAAACCAATAATATTTGTTCCAGACCGCAATATCGGTACCTGGGTCCAACATCAAACTGGAAGAGAATTAATTATGTTCGATAGTTTCTGCTACGTTCACGACCAGATTTCGCTGGCTGAAGTAAAAAAGATTCGATTAAAATATCCAGAGCACAAATTGCTGGTTCATCCGGAATGTCGTTTGGATGTGTGTCTGGAAGCTGATCTGGTTTGTTCAACCAGCCAGATGATAGATTTTACGAAGGCAAACGATAAAGTGATAATCGGAACAGAATACGGCTTATATGAGCAAATGAAGTATCATTTTCCAAAGAAAGATATTGTGGCGCTCAGTCCTCGCATGATATGTGAAGATATGAAGAAAACAACTTTGATGGGAGCGGTTAAAGCTCTGGCCAATGATCTTAATGAAGTGATTGTAGATGATCTTATTATGCAGAAAAGCAATTACTCTTTAAACAGAATGCTGGAAATAGTGTAAGGAATACAGGATCTGAATTTGAAAAAGCGAATCATTTTGGTAGTGCAGTTTATAATTACAATTTTACTATTGATCTATCTGTTTCAAAGATTTGAATTATCATTTTCAAAACAGAGTTTAAACTTTCTAAATCCTCTCTGGTTAATATTCCCTGTCTATTTTGCTGTTATATTTATTCCCATTCTGGCAGCATCCAGATGGAGGATACTTTTATTTTTTGTCGGCATCAATGCAAATATTTATAAATTGATGAAAATAAACTTTGTGTCGATATTCTGGGGTACTTTCCTGCCTTCAGGAGATGGATTTGCTGTCATTAGAATGTATCAGATAGAGAAAAAATTTCCTGCTTCTCCCGGGCAAGCCAGCAGTTCAATTATTTTAGAGAAGTTATTTGGTTTTATGCATCTTTGTTTGTTTGGATTCGTTTTTTCTTTCTTCATCAATGATTTTCCACAGATCACTGTTTTCAGATTAATTTTATTAGGATTTTTATTAATTCTGTTAATTGTTTTAGCCTTGTTAATCAAAACCAATTTAATCAATTCTTTTCAATTTCTACTCAAAAAATTCGATAGAGGTTCTAAAATCAGTGACTATTTTAGAAATTTACAAGACTGCTTGAAAAACATTCCAATTTTGAAAGCCATTCTGGCTTCTTCACCTCTTATCTTATTGATCCAGACCATTTCCTTCTTGAATGTATATTTAATATTCAAAACATTGGATCTAGATGTTCCAATTATTTTTATCCTGGCATCCATGCCGATAATTCAGATCATTTCTTTGATACCTGTTACTTTGAGTGGCTTTGGTTTAAGAGAAGGAGCTTTTATTTATTTCTTTAGTCATATAGGAATTCCTGTAGAGATTGCTTTTTCAGTATCGATCATTAATTTTGCAGTTCTCACTGGCTTACCAGCAACTATTGGTGGATTTCTTAGTTTAAATGGACAATTACGACGAAGAGAAAATCTAAGATGAAAGATATATCTGTAGTCATACCGGTTTATAATGATGAAGAAGTTCTTACAGAACTGTATTGCCGTTTAAACCGGGGATTGAAGGTGATATCACCTAATT
>QMNP01000100.1 GCA_003647825.1 Candidatus Cloacimonadota bacterium | reverse complement strand
TGAAATCTATAATATGAAAGGGCAGAAAGTAAAAACCTTAATGGATTGTAACACCTCAGCAGGAAAATTCGAACTTGTCTGGAATGGTAGAAATGATGTAGGAAAATCAGTAACTAGCGGAGTTTATTTCTATCAGCTTACAACACCATCCAAAACAATTACAAAGCGGATGCTGATGCTAAAATAAATGTATGATCCTTGCGAAGGTTTTAGTGCTTCTTGCTTGTTCGACCTTCGCAAGGTTATTGATCGTTATATAAATATAAGTGTCATTCTGAGAGATTCTTTCAATCTAACTAACGAAGAATCTACTTCCGTAACAGACTCTTCGTCGAATGCCTTTGAAGAATTCCTCAGAGAGACAAAGATGTCATTCCCGACTACGATCGGGAATCTATGATGTAAAAAAAGAGATCCCCGCTTCCGCGAGGATGACATAATAAAAATTGGATAGTTCCAATAAAAGAGGAAACAAAAAAGCCTTCCGCAAATTGGAAGGCTTAATATATTATTATACTGAATTATGCTTGTTCTAAAGCAGCTTGTGCAGCAGCAAGACGAGCAATTGGTACACGGAATGGAGAACATGAAACATAGTCCATTCCTACACTATGGCAGAATTTTACCGATGATGGCTCACCACCGTGCTCTCCACAGATCCCTAATTTCAGATTTGATCGGGCAGCTTTTCCTTTTTCGCAGCCCATCTGAACTAATTGACCAATACCTTCCTGATCTAATACTTGGAAAGGATCGTGTTTCAGGATACCTTTTTCAATATAAATGGGTAAGAATTTACCTGCATCATCACGTGAGTAACCGAATCCCATTTGAGTGAGGTCATTGGTTCCAAAAGAGAAAAATTCAGCGTGTTTAGCGATAGTATCGGCAACTAAGGCAGCACGAGGAATCTCGATCATTGTTCCTACAAGGAAGTCAACTTTGATACCTTTCTCGGCAAACACAGCAGCGGCTGTTGTGCGAATAATTTCTTCCTGCATGGTGAATTCTCTCATTGTGCCAATAAGTGGAACCATAATTTCTGGTTTAGGATCAAATCCTTCTTTCTTAAGATCACAAGCAGCTTCGATAATCGCCCTAGCCTGCATTTCAGTAATTTCCGGATAGGTGTTTCCTAAACGACAACCACGGTGTCCCAGCATTGGATTGATTTCATGTAGTGCTTCAACTTTTGCTTTTACAATGTCAAAAGCAACACCTAATTTTTCAGCCATCTCAGTTTGAGATTCTGTATCGTTGGGAGTAAATTCGTGTAAGGGCGGGTCAAGTAAACGAATGGTTACTCCGAATCCATCCATAGCTTTCAGAATTCCGTAGAAATCTTTGCGCTGGATAGGTAATAATTTAGCTAAAGCTGCTTTGCGGCCTTCAGCATCATCAGCAAGAATCATTTCACGGATAGCCCAGATACGGTCACCTTCAAAGAACATGTGTTCTGTACGAGTAAGACCAATTCCTTTTGCTCCAAATTCGCGTGCAGCTTTTGCATCAGCCGGAGTGTCTGCATTTGTTCGAACGTACATTCTGGTGTTTTTCTCAGCTAAATCCATTAACTTACCAAAATCACCATCTAAAGCTGGTGTGATTGTAGCTACTTTGCCTTCGTACACAATACCGGTTGTTCCATTCAGGGAGATGAAATCACCTTCTTTGTATTCTACACTATTGATAGTCATTGCAGATCCTGTAACAGAAACACTAGCAGCAGAAGAGATGCAGCATTTACCCATTCCACGTGCAACAACAGCAGCGTGAGAAGTCATTCCACCACGTTCGGTAAGAATACCTTCGGCAGCATACATTCCCTTTAAATCTTCCGGAGAAGTCTCACGGCGAACTAGAATTACTTTCTTGCCTTCAGCAGCCCACTGTTCGGCAGTTTCAGCAGAAAATACGATTTGCCCTGTAGCTGCTCCAGGAGAAGCTGGCAAACCTTTAGAAAGTTCCTTTGCAGCAGCAATAGCGGTACTATCAAAAACAGGATGTAACAATTCATCTAATTTGTTAGGATCTTGACGTAAGATGGCAGTTTTCTCGTCGATCAAACCTTCGTCTAACATATCTACAGCCATTTTTACCATAGCGGCACCGGTACGTTTACCGTTACGTGTTTGCAACATCCAGAGTTTTCCATCTTGGATAGTAAATTCCATATCCTGCATATCATGATAATGATCTTCCAGCTTTTGCTGAACGTCATATAATTGAGCATACAATTCTGGCATAGCTTCTTCCAATGAAGCGAAATCGCGAGCACGAACTTCTTCTGGAGTACCGTTACGCTCTGCCCAGCGTTTTGAACCGATTTTTGTAATTTCAAGAGGAGTACGAACACCAGCAACCACATCTTCACCTTGTGCATTAATAAGGTATTCACCGTTGAAGATATTTTCACCTGTTGCAGCATCACGAGAGAAACAAACGCCTGTGGCAGAAGTATCACCCATGTTACCATAAACCATTGCCTGTACATTTACTGCGGTTCCCCATTCTGAAGGAATATTTTCCATTCTGCGATAAAGAATTGCTCTTTCTGTATTCCAAGAATCGAAAACGGCACAAATAGCACCCCAAAGCTGATCCCAGGGATTGGTTGGGAAATCAACCCCGGCATGTTTTCTAACAACAGCTTTATATTGTTCCACAAGCTCTTTTAGATCTTCAACAGTTAGTTGCGTATCTACTTTATATCCTTTTGCTTCTTTCATTGCATCAAGTACAACTTCGAAAGGATTGTGTTGTCCTTCTTCAGCTTCAACGCCCATAACCACATCACCGTACATGTGAATGAAACGACGGTATGAATCATAGGCGAATTTTGCATTTCCAGATTTTTCAGCAATTATCTTTACTGTTTCATCATTCATACCCAGATTAAGAACTGTATCCATCATGCCAGGCATAGAAGTACGTGCACCTGAACGAACAGATACTAACAGTGGAAATGAACCATCCTTTGCATCAAATTTTGCATTCATCACTTCTTCTGTAGCTTTAACTGCTGCTTCAACTTCTTCTTTTATAGCTGCAACAACAGCATCTCTTCCTCGCAGATTGTAATCTGTACAAACTTCAGTTGTAATGGTGAATCCAGCAGGAACAGGAACTCCGATCAGGTTCATCTCAGCAAGATTTGCTCCCTTTCCACCCAGAAGGTTCTTCATTTCTGCTTTACCTTCCGCCTGGCCATTACCAAACGTATAAACGTTTTTTCTGTCCATCTTATATCTCCTTAACTATTTATAATGTAATTAAATACGCAATTAGCTTCATACAAGTAGAAGCTGTTTTACAATTCCCATTTCAGACCTTTTTATGTCAATTAAAAATCAATATCTTAATATATATATAATAAACTCTAAAATTATATTAGACAAACAACACATTATTTAAATATTTTGCTGTTAATAAATTCGGTAAAAAAGAATATTATAAATTATGAATTTATATTCAGACAGTATGAGGGTAAGAATGAAATTTAAGAAAATTGATAAAATATATTTTGTAAGGATCGACAGCGGAGAAGAAATAGT
This sequence comes from Candidatus Cloacimonadota bacterium, assembly GCA_003647825.1. Classification (GTDB taxonomy): domain Bacteria; phylum Cloacimonadota; class Cloacimonadia; order Cloacimonadales; family TCS61; genus B137-G9. The sequence goes on along the minus strand of QMNP01000100.1, from coordinate 2,825 downwards.
AACAGTGCTGCAAAAGATTTGCGACGAGAATCAGATTCGATTGGGCAAGATTTCGGGTATTGGAGCTGTGAGGAAAGCTACGATCGGTTTTTTTGAGATGAACAAAAAACAATATCATTCGACAGTGCTAAAGGGAGATTTTGAGATCACATCACTTCTGGGAAATATTACAACGATGAATGATAAAATTTATCTGCATGTACATATAAATCTTGCCAATGAAAAAAATCAGACTTATGGTGGCCATCTTAATGAAGCGATTGTTTCTGCAACCTGTGAAGTAATTATCGAGGAATTCGAAGGAGAAGCAAATCGCCGACTCGATAAAAACATTGGTATCAATTTGTTGCAACTATAGTTGCTTTTGTAATTAAAAGTTATATATGATAGCTGTTTATATAGATAATACTTTAGAAAAATTTAGCCATGAGATCAAGTATTCATTTGATTTCATTTTCAAAACACTGGGCTATGAATTCAAATATATAAACAGGCTTGAGCAGCTGCTGGAAAAAGATATTTTAGTGTTTTACGGATTGGTAGAACCAAATCTAAAAGAAGCATACATTCTGGCAATGCGCAAAGCTCTTGTATTTATTCCCTGCGATCAGGAATTGTTAATTCCAGGAAGCATAAAGAAGAAAGACCTAAGTACCTGGCGCAAAGAATTAACATTACACAAAGCTGTTCCGGTATTATCTTTCAATGATTTTGAAGTACCTATTAATTACTATCAGGATGAAGAACTTTTTTATGGTACATTCAAATTCGATCTGATAGGTAATATCTTTTTCAATCTTACAAATTTTCAGTCTATTACAGTAGATCATGATAAATCTCTTGATCAAGTAAAATTAGGAGATAATCCTCTAACACCACATTTAAACCATTTCTGCTGGCTAATCGAGCAATGTTTAATTGATGCAGTGAATTCCCGCGGGAATATTTTTTTAATAAAAAAAGAATACTGGCCCAATGGTGAGTCGGGCGCTTTTGCAATATCTCATAACGTTGATAAATTGCAGAAATGGAATGCTGGCAAAATCATGAAAAGTGCTTATGAAGATTTACTCCTGTTTTATAAGATCAAATATCTTTTCGAAAATCTGATTAGCAAAATTAAATATTTAACTACAAATATCGAAGAGTATTGGAATTTTGACCTGATAAGAGATGCTGAAGATCAGTTCAATATTAGAAGTACATATTTTTGGGGAACCGAATCTGAGACCAGTGAAGATGTGGATTACAGAATAAACAGCAAAGAGGTTGCGGAAGAAATAGAACTATTAATAGAAACTGGGCATGAGATTGCTTTATTAGCTTCCAGAAAATCGCATAATAACGATATTCTAAAAAGGCAAAAACAGAAAATAGCTCAAATTACTTTAAGAGAGAAAATTGGTGTCAGACAAAACGGATATCTCTACGAATATAAAGTAACTGATGAATTGGTTTCAAAAAACAATTTTGCCTATGATTCTTCTCGAATGTCTAATGATAATCCTGGATTTGTAAATGGTTTAGGTTTTCCATTTCACACTTTCATCGATAATGGCATTAAATCTGATAACGGCTATTACAGCTGCAAAAACCTGGAACTTCCTATAGTTTTTTCTGATGAACATCTTCTGTTATCTCAAACCAAAGTAATTTCACAAGATAGTGCTATGGAACTTCTTACAGATATCATTAGTTCAATTAAAATAACAAATGGATTGCTGAATTTTAATTTTTCAATTTCAAATTTCACAGAATTAGATTATGATATTGAACTATTTTCTGCTTTGCTGTCTCAGCTTAAATCGCAGAATTTTTTTAATGGAACTCTACTTGAGATTGCTGATTGGTGGCGGAGAAGAGAAAATCTGGAAATTAGTGAATATCAGAATACAGTTGATCTCTATTTTCCAGAGAGAATTGAAAGTTGTACACTCGTTGTATATGGTAATGTAATTATCAAGGAAGTAGTTGGATTAGATGCGGAGATTGAAGAGAATTGTATAAAATTTAAAAATGTAATGCCGGATAAAAAAGTTCAGATAATTCTGGAACAAGGTTCCAACTAATTATGCCGAATTTACTTTTATTTGCCTACTTTTACCCGCCGCTGGGTGGACCGGGAGTGCAGCGTCCTGTAAAATTAGTTAAATATCTTAAGAAGTTTGGCTGGAACACAGATGTTATAACGGTTAAAGATATAGTTTTCCATTCTTATGATGATGAGCTGGCTAAAGAGGATATGTCTGAAAATCTGTTTCAAGCTCCATCTATAGATCCAATGTCGATATTAAAAAAAGTTGGTGGAAAAACAAAAAACACCAGAAATGTGTATTTTGGCACTCCTGAAAGAATTAAGCGAATAATCCGAAATTCGTTTCCGATTGATGATAAAATTGGTTGGTTTCCAGGAGCCTGGAAAATTGCAACACAACAAGTTAAAATTAAGAAATATGATGCAGTTATGGCAACAATGGGTCCTTATACAAGTGGTTTGCTGGCCTATAAAGTAAGCAAAAAATATGATATTCCTTTGATAATTGATTACCGAGATCATTGGACATTAAATCCGTATATAAGGTATTCAACAAGGTTGCTGCAGAAAAATGCTGAGAGATGGGAAAAAAGATTTTTAGATAATGCATGTTTAATAACAACTGTTGGAATTGTAATGAAGGATGAACTGATTCAGAAATTCGGCAGCCATCTAAGTAACAAGATTCATGTTATGTACAATGGTTATGATGAAGAAGATTTCAAAGAAATTCCCAAAACTAATAATAAAAATGTAATTATGAGATATATCGGGAATTTTTATGGGCATC
>QMNP01000099.1 GCA_003647825.1 Candidatus Cloacimonadota bacterium | reverse complement strand
CTTCGGGGCAAGCACAATGCGGAGGAGATGATGGGATCTCAATTAAATAAGGTTACTTTTATTGGCAGCTTTCAGCAGAATGCAGTTTTGCAGCGTCCGCTGATCGGCAGTAGAATTGCAGCTGGCTTCCCTTCACCTGCCCAGGACTACATCGAAGAGAATCTGGATTTGAATGAATACCTCATCGCCCATCCCAGCGCTACTTATTTCGTACGGGTAGAAGGCCTTTCCATGGTAGGAGCCGGTATTTTTTCGGGAGATATTCTTATTGTGGATCGCTCACTGGAACCGGCTCACAAGAAGATCGTTATCGCTATTGTGGATGGTGAACTCACTGTAAAACGACTCTGGCAGGAAAATAATAAATGGTATCTAATGCCGGAGAATCCCGATTTTCCAATGACAGAAATCACCAGAGATATGGAATTCACTATCTGGGGAGTAGTGGTTTATGCGCTGCACAAAACGGGATGATTTTTGCCTCATCCTGCTATCCAGTTGCAATGATCACCGGAGTTTCTACTTCGCAAAGATATTACACTTTGAATACTTCCTTTCGAGTAAGCCGCAGAAGCTGCAAATTACTCCCTTACGAACTGGAAAGTTCGTAAGGAGAGATAAATAATTATGGCACGTGATGTTTTTGCTTTAGTCGACTGCAACAGTTTTTACGCTTCCTGCGAGAAGGTGTTCAATCCCCATCTGGCAGATAAGCCGGTGGGAATTCTTTCCAATAACGATGGTATCATTGTGGCACTTTCTCCGGAGCTGAAGAAACTGGGAATAAAACGTGGTGATGCTGCTTTCAAAATTGATAAACAATTTATCCGCAAAAACGGCATTTACCTGTTTTCTTCCAACTACACACTTTATGGCGATATGTCCAACCGCGTAATGCAGACGTTGCATGATTTCACTCCAGATATCGAGATCTATTCAATCGATGAAGCCTTCTTATCTTTGAAGGGATTTAAACATCTGAATTTGACCAAATATGGCAGACAGATCAAAAGAACAGTTTACCGACATACGGGACTGCCGGTTTCTGTAGGAATCGGACCCACCAAAACCCTGGCCAAAGTTGCCAATCGTTTTGCCAAGAAACACCCGTTCATTGAAGGCGTCTTTGACATCATCGATCATCCCGATAAGGATAAGATCTTGCGTTGGATGGAAGTGGAACATATCTGGGGCGTGGGCAGGCAATATGCCAAAATGCTGCGCCGCAACGGCATTGAAAATGCCTTTCAATTAACCCAGGCTCCCAATAAATGGGTGCAAAATAAAATGACTATTGTGGGATTGCGTATGGTAAAAGAGCTGCGCGGCATTTCGTGCATCAATTTGGAAGAGGATATTCCACCCAAAAAAGAGATCGTCTCTTCCAAATCATTCGGCACATCTGTTACAGAATTGCTGGATTTGCAGGAAGCCACCGCCGAATATTGCCTGCGTGCTGTGGAAAAACTGCGGGAAGAAAACCAGGTCGCTTCCCAGATCACAATTTTTATCTCCACAAACCGTTTTAAAAATGAGCCGCAATATGCTAATTATGCTTCAGCACGCTTGCCTCTTCCCTCTGCCTATTCTCCCGATTTTCTACACGCTGCCGCAACTATCATGAAAAAAATTTATCGCCCCGGCTACAATTACAAAAAATCCGGCGTAATGATCTCTGACATTATACATCAAAGTAAGGCTCCGCTGGATTTCTTCCAACCCTGCTATCTGGATGATAAGCGAAAAGTAATTATGGATTGTATGGATGAGATCAATGAGAAGATGGGAAATCACCGTCTCACCTACGCTGCTTCCGGTATCAAGAAACCGTGGCAGATGAAACGGCAGGCTCTTACTCCCAGTTATACGACAAGCTGGCAACATATCCCAGTTGTGAAAGCGATCTGAGATGAAAAAGATAATAATCCATACTTCCCTTTCCGATGCCGATGATTTGAAATTTATTCAAAAAATCTTGTTCCCAAGTTCTTCTTGGGAGCACCATAGTTACAATATGCGTTACGAAGACAAACTTCGTAACGAGATTCTGAGCAATATAAAATGACTGTTAAAGATATTGATTCCGGCAGAAAAATCATCCACGTGGATATGGATGCCTTTTTTGCAGCGGTTTACATTCGCGATCATCCCGAAGTGAAAAGCAAACCGGTGATCTGTGGTGGACCAGCTAACAGTCGGGGAGTTGTTTCCACCTGTAATTATGAAGCACGGAAATATGGAATTCATTCTGCCATGCCCAGTTTCCAGGCTCATAAACTATGTCCTCACGGCATCTTTGTCCGTCCCGATTTTGATCGTATCCGTGAAGCATCAGAAATTGTGCGGAAAATCTTTTATGAATATTCCGATCTGGTTGAACCTGTTTCCATCGATGAAGCATACCTTGATGTAACAAATAACAAAATGAATTTGGCGAGCGCTACCGAAGTAGCTAAAGAGATCAGGAAAAAGATCTTTGAGCGCACACAATTGACCGCTTCAGCAGGAGTTTCCTACAATAAATTTCTGGCAAAAACTGCTTCCGAGATGAATAAACCGGATGGATTAACCGTGATCACTCCCAAAAAAGCTCTCAAGATTCTGGAAGAACTTCCTATTGGGAAATTTCATGGAATTGGTAAAGTTACTGAAAAAAAAATGAATTATCTGGGAATCCGCAACGGAAAAGATCTGAAAGATCGCAGTTTAAAAGAATTGAGTAAACACTTTGGAAAAGTAGCAAATTTCTATTATCACATCGTTCGGGGAATTGATAATAGACAGGTTACAACCAGCCGCATCCGAAAATCCTTGGGTTGTGAAAGAACTTTTTCCAAAGATATAGATGATGTGGAAGAGATGCTGGAGGTATTGAAAACAATCTCACAAAAACTCAGTGGAAAAATGCGCGAGAAAAAATTTAAGGCAAAAACTTTGACTGTTAAGATCAAGTACGCAAATTTTGATATGGTAAGTAGAAGCAAAACGCTGGATTTGCCGTTCGATGATGAAAAGATCATGCTTCATATAGGACGTAAACTTATGCTGGAAACACTGGGACCAAAATGCAGCATTCGGCTTTTGGGATTCAGTTTAAGTAATTTGGTGTGGGAAAATGATGAAAATAACAAGCAGCAGGTACTGCCTTTCTTTGAAGAGACGGAACTAGCTGTGGGAGAGTGAGAACTTCACCTTCCGAATGGTCAACGACCTTCTGAATGGTGAAAACACTTCATAACCATTCGCAAGGTTTACAACAATTGCGAAGGCTATAACACTTCTATTTGAAGAAAGGGAACATTAGAAGCCGTAGAAAGAAGTAAGTTACTTGTTATTAGCAAATTAGTAATTTATCGAACTTGACTTTGTGGAAGTTTAGTATGGTGAAAACACTTCATAACCATTCGCAAGGTTTATAACCATTGCGAAGGTCATAACATTGGGAGAAATTATGTGCGGAAGATTTGCTTTATACAGCAGTTTCAGTGCAATTAAAGAATATGCTGATGTCTTGAACAAGATCGGAAAGTTAGATAATAATTTCAATGTAGCTCCGGGACAGATAATTCCAATTATAATGCAAGAATATGGAAAGAAAATATTGGAACCTGTAAAATGGGGATTAGTTCCTTTCTGGGCTAAAGATCCTAAGATCGGTTATCGCATGATCAATACAAGAGCTGAAACAATTGCTGAAAAGCCCAGTTTTAAAGCTGCTTTCAAATATCGTCGCTGCTTGATTCCTGCAAATGGATTCTATGAATGGCGAAAAAGTGATAAACAACCCTTTTATATCCATCTCCCAGATCATGAACTTTTCACGTTTGCCGGCATCTGGGAAGAATGGCACCATCCTGACGGATCCTCTTTAAGAACCTGTTCCATCATTACAACAGAACCAAATGAAACAATGCAGAAAATCCATGAACGAATGCCGGTGATCTTATCCAGAGAGGATGAAGATAAATGGCTAAAACAAAATGAACAAAAGGAGCTGCTTTCACTTCTCAAACCCTTTGATAACGATCTAATCGAAATTCATCCAGTTTCAAAAGCAGTAAATTCTTATAAGAATAACTACAAAGAACTCTTACAAAAAGTTGAATAATTTTCTCACTTTGCTCTCTACTCTACTCATTACTCTAAGCTAATACACTTTCAACTACTCTTTCACATTTTTTCTTTTGACACTAAATCCGATTAAATCTAAATATATTTTATAGAAATTATTAAGAGAGAACATGGAACAAAATAAAGATTGGCTTAAATTAGATAATGCTGCAAAGATCTATCCTGCTACATCCAGCAGGAAGTCTCCAGCTCAATTTAGACTGGCTGTTACTCTCAATTCCCCTGTTAAATTGAAAATCCTGCAGCAGGCTTGGGAAAGAATGCTGAAACGATGCCCGTATTTTCAGGTATATTTGCGACGAGGATTTTTCTGGTATTATTTACAAAGACATCAGGATATTCCACCTATTGAGTTAATGGAATTAATCCCGACTCCAACTTTCCATATGAATCACAAATTTTCACATCTCATCAGAATAAGTGCAAGAGAAAGCACAATTGCTCTGGATTTTTCTCATATTATCACAGACGGTAATGGCGGTATGAGATTCCTGATAGGTCTAATTTATGAATATTTACGGTTGGATGGTGCCCATATTAATAAAATTGAAACAATACCATATCCCGATGATGAACCATCAGCAGATGAATTTGAAGATGGGCACCGTAAGTTTTTTCCGGGGAACTTACCAAAACCAGACGCTCTGCCAAAAGCCTACCATATTTCAGATAAGCCGTTTACTCATAAAGATTTCAAATTGATATCTGGGAAAATCCAATTAGATGATATCTTAAAAATATCACGTCAAAACCAGGTATCTACAACAGAATATTTAAGCGCAGTTTATATGTTTAGTTTGATGCAGATCTACAAGCAGGAAAACAGAGAAAAAAATCCAAAGAATACAATTATCCGCTTGGAAGTACCGGTGAATATGCGAAAGTTCCATCCTTCTGGAACAATGAGGAACTTTTCCCTTTATGTTTCACCTGAGATTGATCTGAAACTGGGAGATTTTACTTTTGAAGAAATATTAAAAAAAGTTCATCATAGTATGCAGATTCAAATTGATAGTAAAGAACTCGGCAGGCAGACTTCCCGTAATGTAGGTGGAGAACTCAACCTTATCGTACGGATAATCCCTTTATTTGTGAAAGACATTTATCTCTCAAATCTTTACCGGAGATTAGGTGAAAACTGTTATTCTGGTGTACTTTCAAATTTAGGTTCAATTAGTATTCCAGATGCAGCAAAACCATTTATCAAATCATTTGATTGTATTCTTGTTCCAAATCACGGTATGAAGAAGAGCTGTGTTGTATTGTCTTTTCAGAATGAGCTTACTATAAATTTCAGTAGTGTAGTGGAAAGCACAGAATTAGAAAGACTTTTCTTTACAAAACTTGTAGAGGATGGGATTTCCGTTTCTGTAAAGGAGATTTAATTTATGCCAATTTGTAAGAATTGTGGTGTTGAATTAGAGAGTAACATTGCAAGATGTCCGCTTTGCCTTACACCACTGGGAGACAAGGCACAGAAGTCGGATAAGGTTGATCCAATTATACCTGAAACTAAAGTACAAAAGAATCAGAGCCCACTATTGCTGGAGTTATTTTCATTTTTTTCAGCAGCAGGAGCAATTGTAATAACTGCTGTTGATTTTGCTTATGGAGCAAATCTTACCTGGTCTCGCATTCCACTGATCTCAATTATATTCTGCTGGTTGTTTGTTTTTCTTATTCATCACCTTCTCACAAAACCTTATCTTCTGGTAATTTTGGAGACGGTTAATTTTCTTATTTTCCTCTGGTTTCTGGATCGATTTATTCCTGAATATTACTGGTTTTTCAGTTTGGCTTTGCCTATCATTCTTGTAGTTTGTATTCTGTTTCTACTGGTAATACTCTGGATACGCTCCTTTAAACTATCCACTTTCTTATCGCTTTCGGTTGGCACGTTAGCCGCAGGTATTTTCCTGCTTTGTTTGGAAGTGATCTTAAATATATTTCACCAAAAGAATTTGATGGTTAGCTGGTCACTGGTTGCTTTTGCCTGCATCCTGCCAGTAAGTGGATTCTTTATCTATTATCAACTTCGGATTAATAAAAAAGGTTCAGAATTTAAAAAATATTTTCATATATAAACCTTGCAAACGGTTTTCGAACTTCCAGATTCTCTAAACTTTCGCAATGGTTAATATTGTTTATGAGTTCTGCATAATAGAGTGTTTTTGTGAGAAAAGAAAAAAAGTGTGTCTTTGCGAGTTTGCTTCTCGCTGTTGCTTACGAAGCAATCTCTATAAATAGTAATCATTTAGCAATATAG
>QMNP01000098.1 GCA_003647825.1 Candidatus Cloacimonadota bacterium | reverse complement strand
TCACCTTTCAACGACCTGAATCGCTGGGATGAAGTAATTGAAAATATTAGTCGCTTAGCCAGGAAGAAATCTGATTTTTTAAATGTGGTAGAACTCCAAAGAGAATATTGATCTAAGTTATAATATGTTCAATAGCGAACAGTTTTAAGTTCACTGGCGTACACGCCTGCATTCTTTAGTTTACCATAACAAACTGTTTTACAAGCACTTAACTTTTGGCACAGCAATTGCAATTTATAGATCAAAAGATTCAAGGAGTCAAATAATGGAAGATCTTAGAAACCGACTGAATGCAATTGATGGTGGAAAAATTCTTGATGTTGCATCCGGATCTGGAGAATTTATTCATACATTAAATCATATACTGCATGATTTCGAAAATATCACTGGAATTGATAAATCTAACAAAGCTGTATTTGAAGGTAAAAATGAATTCAAGGATAATGAGAAAGTTGCCTTTCAACGAATGGATGCATATAAAATGAGATTTGAGGATACAACTTTCGACACAGTCTCGATCTCTAATTCACTTCATCATTTCAACGATATAAAAGATGTGTTGAATGAGATGAATAGAGTTCTAAAACCCGGTGGATATTTTCTTATTAATGAGATGTGCTGTGATGAAGATCAAACCGAAGCACAGAAAAATCACATTCTACTGCATCACTGGTGGGCAAAAGTAGATTCCTGTTTTGGTTCTGTACATAATTCTACTTACACAAAGAAACAAATGGAAACTTTTATAGAAGAATTGGAACTGGATAACTTAGAAATTTTTGAGTATGCATTCCCAGTAGAAAATCCTAAAGATGAAAATCTAACCAGGAAATATCTTGCTTCCATCGATCCTTATATTGATCCTCTGAAAGACAAACCTGAATATAAAAGGCTTAAGGAAGAATCGGAAATGATAAAACAAAGAATCAAAGAATATGGTTTTGCTCCGGCACGTTCAGTATTCTTTATCGGCAAAAAGAAATAAGAGGTAGCAATGTTAAAAGGAAAGAAAGTAATTTTACGCAATTTAGAACCGGACGATCTGAGTGAAGTGTATGAATTATCTAATGATATGACTGAGATTGGCCCATACTGGCCAATGATGTTGAGAGCTAAGCCTAAGTTCATCGAAAGTTATAACAAAAATGATGGGAACTGGACAGAGAATTATGGTCAGTTGCTGATATTAAATAAAGAAAACAAAAAAGTGGGTGTAATACACTATTTCAAAAGTATTCCCTATACTGTGGGTTATGAGATCGGTTATATGCTATATAAAGATGAAGATCGCGGAAAGGGTTATATGAGCGAAGCCCTTGCTTTGTTCAGAGATTTCCTCTTTTTATCTAAAAACATTACACGTTTGCAGTTATGTTACTTCCCAGAAAATATTCCAAGTATAAAAGTTGGAGAAAAAAATGGCTTTAGAAAAGAAGGAAAGTTGCGACAAGCTGTTTATCATCGGGGAAAATATTACGATTTATTGATCTGCTCTTTATTAAGAAAAGAATGGGAAAAGATATATAATAAGTAAGTGCAGGAAGGGCAATGGATCTTGTGCATGGCACTTTGAACGTGGAGACGCAACACTTTGCGTCTATAAAGTAATTTAAAATTTGTCTTTATGAGATTATTCTACTGAATATCTCAGGAGGATTCTCAAATCTTGGAAAAAAAAGAGGTAAAATGTACGAAGAATTCAAAGCTAAAATAGTATTAATAACTGGTGGAACAACCGGTATGGGCAAAGCTGCAGCGTTTGCCTTTGCTCGATACAATGCCAAAGTAATAATCTGTGGTCGAAGAGAAGCTGAAGGTAAGCAAACTGAATTTGAAGCAAAGAAAGAAAATCTGAGTGTAGATTTTTATCAATGCGATGTATCCGATCCAAAACAGGTTAAGGATATGATCAGTTATATTGTGAAGAAATATGGTGCTTTACATTTTGCCTTTAATAATGCTGGTATTGATGGAGAACGCGGACCGATAACAGAATGTACCTTGGAAAATTGGCAGCGAACAATTGATATTAATTTAAACAGTGTTTTCTATTGTTTAAAATATGAAATCCCTGAGATGATAAAAGCCGGTGGTGGTTGTATCGTAAATAATGCTTCTGTATCCGGTCATCGTGGTTACCCTGGCCTTCCGGCTTATATTGCCAGCAAACATGGAGTAATAGGTATATCTAAAGCAGCAGCTACAGAAAATGCGGCAAAAAATATTCGAGTAAATTCAATTTCTCCAGGATTGATAATTACTCCCATGTTCCCCGAAGAAAGAAGGAAAGAAGAAGGTTTCAAGAAATGGATTGAAGCAATTGTTCCAATGAAGCGAATGGCAAATGCTGATGAAGTGGCAAAATGTGTTTTGTGGCTGTGTTCTGAACAATCCAGTTATATAACTGGAGATGATCTAGCTATCGACGGTGGATTGTTGGCAAGATAGTATGAAAAATTCTTGTTCCCAAACTCCTGTTTAAGGGTAGTCCTATCTTGTTCCCAAACTCCTGTTTGGGAACAAGTACAAGATTAAACTGGATAATATGAAAAAACTATTAGTCGTTATATTTTTATTTTCGCTGCTATCATGCCAGGGAAATGAAATTAGTATTTCCGAAGTCAATCAACCCGGCAAACCAGAATCAATCGAACAGCTTTTTGATGATTATTTTAAAATTGCAATTGCTCTCAATCCTGAAACAGGCAGCTATCTTGGTTTAGATTCTGAAGGAGAGTATCCATTTAATCAATCAAAACTTACTGACAGATCTGAAACTGCATACAAGAAAGAAATAAAAATCATTAAACAATACCGTTCCTGGTTGGATAATTTTAATGATCTTACTCAACAGCAGGAAATTGAAGCAGCAATATTCTGCCTTTACCTGGATAACATTATAAAAAAAGTTCCATTCCATCGTAGCGATTATGTTATAAATTGTAACTTTGGATTACACATAAATCTGCAGACCATAATGACTGAATATCACAAAATATACTGCAAACAGGATGCACTGGACTACATTTCCCGTCTGAACGATTTCCAAATGATTTTTGATAACCTGTTAATTGATATGGAATACCAGAAGAAAGAAGGTATCATTCCTCCCAGAGAAATAATTGATCGAACTATTGATGAATTGGATGATATGATCTCAGAAGATCTCACTGAAAATATCTTCTATTCAGATTTTGTTAAAAAAATTGAGATATTGAACCTTTCGGAAAGTGAGAGGAATGCGCTACTTAAACAAGCTGAATCTGCAGTAAAAGAGTCTGTTCTTCCGAATCTCCAAAATTTTGCTGATAAGATTTCTAACATTAAAAAGAGAGCAGATGATATTCCCGGATTATGGAAAATACCTGGTGGGAATAAATTATATCAGCATTACTTAAATGTTCATACAACAACTGATATGACACCTGAAGAAATCCATCAGCTTGGTCTGAAGGAAGTAGAGCGTATCCAGCAGGAAATACTGCAAAGATTCGCTGAACTTGGTTTTACTGATGGGAAAACATATGGGAAAATCAAAGGAGAATATTGGAACAGTCTGCAAGGCAGTAAATATACATTTTCTTATGGTGAAACTGGCAAGAACCAGGCTTTAAATTATTATTTGCAGATCCTGGAAGAGACAAAACCAAAACTTAAAAATTATTTTTCAAAGCTGCCACAAACAGAAGTTACAGTAAAACGTGTTCCTGCTCATAAAGAACAATTTACAGGAGCACATTACAAACGTGCACCAATCGATGGTAGTGAACCAGCGGCTTTCTATGCAAACCTGGGATGGACGCCTAAGAAACCTGGCATGGCTACTTTGCTTTATCACGAAACAATCCCGGGTCATCATTTACAGATAGCATATGCAATGGAATTCTGTAATGTTCCAATCTATCGAAATTTCACGCATTTCACAGCCTTCATCGAGGGTTGGGCACTTTATGCAGAACGATTGGCTTTTGAAAATGGCTGGCATAAAGATATTTACAGTGAAATTGGTTATCTGGAAAGCGAATTATATCGAGCTGTAAGGTTAGTTGTGGATACTGGAATTCATTACAAGAAATGGACCAGAACCAAAGCTTATAATTATATGGTATCTAATCTGGGTTGGGGTTCGTATGGAGATATAGATCGTTACACACTTTGGCCAGGGCAAGCCTGTGCTTATAAGATCGGAGAACTAAAGATCCTGGAATTGCGGCGGAAAGCAAAAGAGAAATTGGGAAATGATTTCGACATAAAAGAATTCCATGAAATTGTTCTGAAAAATGGAGCTATTCCGCTTGATCTGCTGGAGAAAGTAGTAAATACCTGGCTAAAAAAACAATTGAGTAGAGTATCTGACAATATCAAATAAATATTAACTAAAGGGCTGACTTCCAGAAATTTCTGAAAGCAGCCCTTACATAAATAAAGAAAATTCTTAAAGTTGACTATTCCCGTGGCAGAGCATCGAGGAATTCTTAGATTAAATCACGATATCTGTAATTATCAATCTATAATCACACATCAACTTACTTTTCATCCAAAGGAATATTCAATTCTTCCGAACCTGGTACCACAAATCTTCCATCTCTGATAATATCGAATTCGTTTCCTGATTCTGAGATTGCCGTAATAAAATCCAGATCTTCGTATGGTAGGGTAATATCGGTGTGGCAGTTTGTATAAGCTTTGTTGATATCTTCCTTTCTAAGAGCACTGCGCTCGTTATCACGTGCGATGATCTCTTTGTTATCAATGGGATTATAAACTGCAAAATCTTCTTCCCAGCTGAAACAGGTATCACCAATGGCAAAATGAGGTCCCATTTTTTCAACTATAAGAACAGGCAGCAGCGGTAGAATATCATATTTTTGTGCCATAACGTAGGCTTTTGTGTTGGTTCCAATAGCAAATTCACCGATAGGCAGAGTTTTATGCGGGAAGAGTAAATTCTCTTCGACAAACTTCTTGTTATCTTCTTCATTATCGAAGTTTGCACAAGCATATTCTTCTACATAACCATCCTTGAATTTTAGATTCAGATCAGTAAACTTCAAACCTTTCAGGAAAGTTTCTTTCAAGTGTAGAACACCGTTTGTATCTTTAAGAACAGGAGAAGTGAAGACTTCCCCAACTGGAATATTCACGTCTGCTCCGCAATTTACAAAGTTAGTCTGCTTGGCAGGATCTGATATTTTGTGCATCTTCACTTTGATATCTGTCAAGTTGCCGTTCTTGCCTTTCACATGGACAAACTCGGCATTATCCAGGGCATCCACAATGCACTGTTGAATCTCTTCATGCTTAATTGTATCCATCATATTGATGCCGATTGTTTCTTCGAATATTTCTTCGAATTGTTCACCAATTTCCGGTAATGGAAATCCAACAATACAGAAACTGGTTTTACTGCGTGGAATGTATTTATCTACAATCTGTCTGCCTTTCATATTCATCTGCTGCGAAAGTTTCTGCTGTTCTTCACTTAATTTAAGGCAGGCAGATTTCGCTTCAGGAGCAAAAGGTTTTTCCCCGAATGGATCGAAGTAAACAGGACCGGCATATTCCTGCATGAAATCTCCGCATTTCTCAGCAGCCTCTTCCTGGTTTTTATTAGCCTTATTAACAAAATCTTCATCCAGATAAAGAGAACTATCAAAACGGTGATCGTAACGATATTGTTTATTGGGATGAGTTGTAAAAACCATAGATGGAATTGCTGATAATCCATTATCTGCTAAATCCTGGATCAGAGTTCGTACAATTCTTTCCTGCCCCAGATGATAGAATACGCCAATTGTTTTCTTGATCGAAAGATCTTTCTTCGCAAGATCATATCCTCGAATGAAGGCTTTTGTAATCGCACCTGACAGCACATTAATCTTTTCCTGGGGATAGTCTTTCAAAAATTCAGCAGTTTTGATCTCATTGTTAGTTATATTCCTACCATATTGATATAAATATCTGATATCATTCAAATCTGCATTCATGACTATTTTCTTATAAATATCTGTATCTTTGTGGTAGTTAAAAGTAAAATTACGTATAGCTCCTTCAGAAGTAAAAGTAGTATAAATTCTGGTTGTAAGCTTCTTCAGTTCATCTGTTTCGGGTTTGCCATCATTCAGATATTCATAAACATCGATGAACAGTTTGTTCCATTTTTCCATTTGGAAACGCTGGTGTTGGAAAGAATAAGTTACATAATTGCGGAAAGACGTGTAGAATGCACTGAGCATTGCCCCGGTTTCTTCTCCAAAGATTTTAACAGAATATTCTGGATTGGCATAACTCTCTATATAATTCTCCGGCATTACTTCTTCATAAAATCCCAAATTGGTTTTCTGCAAAGATTCCAGGGAATTCTGCTGGAAATATTCGTCAGTAAGTTCTCTTTCCAGCTCTGCAAAATAGAGTATTTTATCAGCTATCTGAAACAGGTAGCTGTTGTATT
>QMNP01000097.1 GCA_003647825.1 Candidatus Cloacimonadota bacterium | reverse complement strand
TTAGGAATTACCGGATCAATTGGATTATCAACAGTAGAAGTTGTAAGAAATCATCGTGATAAATTCCAGATCGTTTTTGCTTCTTCTAATAATAACTTTCAAAGTCTTTTTACTCTAGCCCGAGAATTCAAGATACCACAACTTGTTATTACAAACAATGAAGTAAAACCAGATATTTCCACCCCTGAGAACACTGAAGTCAGCTTTGGTGCTGAATCTTTACAAGAAGCTTTGGAAACCATTGATTGTGACCTAATCCTAAATGCTATCTCCGGTTCTGCCGGTCTTCGCTCTTCCATCGCAGCCATAACACGTGGCATTGATCTAGCCTTGGCCAATAAAGAATCTCTTGTCATGGCGGGTCACATCATAATGCCGCTACTCAAAACATCACAATCAAATTTGATACCGGTAGATAGTGAGCACAGTGCTATCTTTCAGGCAATCAACACCTCTCCCCACTCACAGGTCAAATCTCTTATCATCACCGCCTCTGGTGGCCCTTTCCGCACACTACCTCTGGATGAATTTAAAAATATAACGTTAGAACAAACTCTGAAACATCCTACCTGGGACATGGGTGCTAGAATAACGATAGATTCTGCCACTATGATGAACAAAGGATTGGAAGTTATCGAAGCACACTGGCTGTTTGAAAAAGATTATTCCAAGATTAAAGCAATTATCCACCCGCAGTCCATCATTCACTCTTTCGTAGAATTCATTGATGGCTCTATTCTGGCACAAATGACATTCCCCACGATGCGTATTCCAATACTTTATGCACTATCATATCCGGAAAGAACTAATTCTAATATGGATAAAACAAATGTGTTTGATCTTCCCGAATTAAATTTTTCTGATGTCTGCAAAGCACGATATCCGCTATTCTTCCTGGCTTTAGAGGCAGGTAGAAGTGGTGGAATTTTACCAACCGTAATGAATGCGGCTAATGAAGCTGCTATAAACTTATTCATGGAAAGAAAGATCTCTTACTTGCAGATCAATAGTATTATTCAAAATGTTTTACAGAATTTCCAGAACATTGAGCAACCAGATCTTGAAACAATAATTAGCACTAACAAAGAGATCTTCGCAAAAACAATAACCGATTACTTAAGTTTAGTTTAAAAAAATAAATTCTCGAGCAGCTATTGAATTTTTAATAATAGCTAAATTGAGCTTAAGCTCTGAATTAAATTACTCTGAAGATTTTGAAAGAATCATTTTATTATTTATGAGAAATTTATGGAACGAGAACCACCTGTACCAATAGCTTTTCCTGCTGTTATCTGGTTAATTGGTTTGCTGCTTGCCTATCTCTATCATATTCCACTTTTGGAAAGTATAATTCTTTTGAGCATTACATTATTATTGTGTTTTGTACCTAAATTTCGTTTTATTTCTCTTCTCATTGCTATCCTGCTGCTTGCGATTGTTAGAACTTCATTCGATCAGAAATTCCCTAATAACCATATTTCCAATGTAATTATTAATAATGATCTATTTATTCAGCCCATCACAGGTAAAATTGTTTCAGAAGTTTTAGAAAAGGAGGAAAAATACTCGTTCCATCTGGAATTATCTAAAATTGCAGACACTACAGTAACTGGAAAGATCAAATTTTCTACAGCACAGAAAAATCTTAAATACGGAGATGATATCTATACTGTGGCAAAGATCAAAAGTCTTTCACAAGCTTCCAATCCACATGCTTTCGATTATGAAAATCTAATGAAACGCAAAAAGATCTTTGCCAGCGGATACTCATTGGCTCCAGTGCAGATTTCTTCAAATTCCGGTTTCTGCTTACAAAGAACTATCATTAAAATAAGAAAATTTATGAAAACCAGAATTGATCAGCGTTTTGGAACTTATGCAGGATTTGTGAAAGCTATTACAATAGGAGATAAAAGCGAGTTAGATTCGACCAGGAGTTTATTGAACAAAGCTGGTTTAAGTCACATTCTTGCTGTTAGCGGTTTGCACGTTGGTGTGCTTTCTCTTATTATTTTTCAGATTTTTATTATCTTGTTCAGGCAAAGCAATATTGCCCGGATTTTACTGATCGTTATGTTAATTTGTTATGGTGCGATCTGCAACTGGTCTGCCTCAGTTTTACGAGCTGTGATCATGATCAGTTTACTACTTATCAGCAGAATGTATCAGCGCAAGGTTAATGCAAATCAGATATTAGCAATCAGTTTTATAACAATAACAGCCATTGAACCTGCTCAGATTATGTCTGCTGGATTTCAGATGTCGTTCCTGGCTGTTTTCACCCTTTTGAATATACTTCCCCGCATTCGATTTATCAGTATTAATAAAGAAGAGATCATTACCATGAAACTGAGTAAAAAAATTCTGAATTCAGCACTTGTGATAATGTTTTCTTCGCTTATATTAAATATATTTCTGGCTCCCATAACCATGCTCCATTTTAAGCAGTTTGGATTCAATGGGATCATTGGTAATATATTAGGCATTCCATTAATAGGCATAATTTTGCCGTTAGCATTTGTAGTGATTCTATTGCCGCAAAATCCCTGGCTGATCTCAATCTACCATAGTAGTTTTGTGTTTTTAATGCAGATTTTCGAAAAATGGTCAAATATTGCTGCCAGCCTTCCCCTTCATTTCGATTTCATTTCGATTAGCACCAGGCAGATCTTCTTATTGTATTTTACTTTTGGCTTCCTCTGGCTCTGTATAAAAAAAATAAAATTGTTTAACAAACTGATATTTTATAGAATTTTATTATTAATTTCTATTTGCAGTTTAATTTTCGTTTCCATAAATAGAAACTCAAATCTGATGAAGGTAACATTTTTTGATTGCGGATTAGGAGATCTGCTTCTTATCGAATCACCGGAAGATGAAGTTATTATGATAGATACCGGACCTCCAAGTAACAATTTCGGCAGTTTCAATCATTCCGCTTTACCATATCTGAAAAATTGCGGTATTAAACAACTAAACTGGTTGGTTATAACACATGCTCACAATGATCATTATGGAGGTTACAAAGATGTTTTTGCAACTTTGGAGGTAAAGAATTTAGCCGTAACAGATGAATTTTGTACCAGGAAGATCTGGCCGGAATTCCAACAAATTACCTCTGAAGAAAACTGTGTCGTTCATACCATTACCGATACAGTCACCATTATTGCTAACTGTATTAATTTAAAGATCCTACATCCGGATGGATCATATCACAATAAGAATAAAAATAATATGTCCATCGTAACTAGATTAGATTTTAATCAGCTATCCATACTTTTCACAGGTGATCTGGAACATGAAGGTGAAGAACATTTAATTAAATGTTACCCACAGTTCTTAGATTGTGATATATTAAAAGTTGGTCATCATGGCAGCAAAACGGCCAGTAGTGTTATATTTTTAGATGCTGTGTCTCCAGACTTTGCTTTCATTTCTACACCACTGCAGAACAGATTTAATTTTCCTCATTCACAAACGATGGAAAATCTAAAATTCTTAGAAAACAATCTCTTTATTTCGGGCAAAGATGGGGCGTTACAAATTACTACTGATGGCAATACTGCAAATTTTAAAACTTTTCTTTCAGGTGTAGATTTCACGATCTCACTGCCAGAATAAATAAGCCCCGACCGAAGCCGGGGCAAAATACTCGCCATCCCCAATATTTCCCCTTAAAATGTGTCGGCTTTCGACGAAAACGATCTCATTCTCAGCTTGTTGCTATCTAAGAAAAACGATCACATCTCTATTATCTTCTCTTGGGGAGAATAAAAAAGGGAGATTTTTCAATTAACCCCCTGATCTCGAAAGCATTCGGGATCCTCCCCCTTGACAGAGGAGTTGTATCGTGACGTTGCACGTCGCAAAATACATCGACGTGCAACGTCGATGTGCACTTACTTCATTAAAATCATTTTCTTAGTTTGCTGATAACTTCCAGCTTTCATCTTATAGAAATAAACTCCACTTGAAACTGGATTGCCGTTACCATCTTTTCCATTCCATTCTGCTGTGTAATTACCTGCTGCAAGTACTATATCGCGAAGAACCGCAACTTTAGCTCCCTTCAGATTGAATACCTCAAGGGTTACATGACCGGTTTCCGCTACACTGTAGTTGATCGTTGTGGATGGATTGAAAGGATTCGGAAAATTACCGCCAAGTTTGTTCACTATCGGCAGGAGATTAGGATCACTTCCTGTATTTACTACATTAGATGGCACTGACTCATAATTACCATAAACTGCTGTTACATAATAAGAGTGGCTTCCAGCAGGGACATTGGGATCGATATAAAGAAGAGCTGAAACTGTGCCAATTATCTCATCATCGCGATAGATATTATAACCGGTTAAGCCAGGTCCTACCGGTGCATTCCATTGCAGGATAACATTTGGTGGGGTGTATTGAATTGTAAGCTCTTCTGGTGGATTATAAAGGTGCTGTAAAGCTATATCTACTGTTATCAAATCATTCGATGCAACTACAATACCTGTTTCGGTGTAATCTTCATAACCCCCAAAACTGCAAACCAGGTCATAAGTACCAGGAGCAACATCGATACTGTAGTCACCGCTGCCATCTGTAGTTGTGGAATAAGCTCCCATTACTACTGTTGCATTTTCGATAGGGTTACCGGTATCTGTATCGGTTACATTGCCCTCCACTGTGCCTGGTGGAATACCTACTGTAAGTTCTACAACTGAACGGAAATGAAAATCTGCTGTATTACTAAGCCAATTTGCTCCATCCCAGGTAAAGGATTGTCCAAAAGTGCCTGGTGATGTTTCTGTACAATGTACAATATCGGTAGGAACAAGAAAACCTATATAAAAATCTCCCTGAATATTGGATAGCTCCGCTGCATATGGCCTTAGATCGATCCTGGTCATTGGACTGTTATTCTCCAGTGTTGCTTCAGGAGTTACCATGAAGGGTGTTATCAAATCATTACCTGGCACTCCGCCATTATCATCCCACACGTGGAATTCCATATCTGCATTGGCCAGGTTGCTGTCTATATAGTTTCTGATAAGAGCAAATTCCAGATCAAGATCCATTCCCGCTGGATTAATCATCTTAACTGCTGCACCGGTACCTGTATTAAAGGCTATATAAAAATCTACCACGCCGTTATCATAGATCAGATGATGCCCAAAGATGAGAGAGTTGATAATGGTCTCACCTTCATTTGAATTGGCGGAGGCATCTACTGCTACGATCTTGAAATCTATTTGATCGCCATAATCTGAGAAAGGAATTTCAAAGCTGTACATATTGCCTGTATTCCCTGTTGATGCAAGCGTGATCTCATCTCCACCTTCAATTGTATAAACTACTTCTGCTGAGGCAATACCGGAAATATCGATGATCTCTGCTTCAAAAACAAAATCTTCATCGGTTCCTTCATAGAATTCAGGTCCATCATAAAGAATCAATGGAGGAGTGTTATCGATATCGGAAGTTGTTACTACAACATCATCCAGATACATACCGTTCACTTCATAACCTCCATCAGTTACTATTTGCCAGCGTAAAAGGACCTGGGCATTTCCTACAAAGCCACCCAGAGAGATGGTGTATTCATCCCAGTCGTTTCCTTCGCCATAGTAGGTACCGATATTGATCCAGTTTGTACCGTTATCCGGTGAAGCATCGATATAGAGAAAGTCAAAAAGACCGCCTTCAATATCGTATTTCATCCAGAAGTTAAGCTCTGCTTCTACAACAGTACTAAGATCAAGAGGACTGGCGATCGTTGCTGAGTAGGTTACATTCGGAGCATAGTTGCCGGATGGACTCTCGGTAAGAGAGTGTACAGGTGAATGCGAAATCTGATCCACAAGCCCCCAGGTGTTGTTAGCTGCTGGAACTGCTTCTAATGTCCAAAGTGCTAATCCATCTTCAAAATCATCTTCGAAAATAACTGTTTGTCCAAAGACTAAAAAAGCTGCAAGAACAAATAAAATAACAAAAAACTTTTTCATTGTTTCTCCTCCTTCCTTTTTTTGGTTAATGGATTCTGCATAAATCATATCAAACCACTGAAGTTGTTCAGGGCGAGTGGGGTATCATTTAATCCCACAGTTAAAACTGTGGGCTAATGACTTGCTGAATATTGAATTAACCCACAACTTCAGTAGTGGAAATAATTACCCAATTATGCAGAACTCATTTTGGGATTAAAATAAATCATGACTCTCCAATTATGTCTTTCTAAAAAACATAGAGCAGTAAATGCCTATGTATAAAACTTTTGTCAAATCTTTTGTTAATTGGTTATCAAAAATTATTCATTTTCCTTGTAGAAGCAAAAATGAATAGTTGTTCCAAAACAAGTTCGAAAATAAAGAAAATTCTTAAAGTTGACTATCCCCGTGGCAGAGCCAAGGGGTATTCCGCCAACTTAATTTCAGCAAGCTGAAAATCGAATTTTCAGTATTTACCCCTCTGTCCTATCGGACATCTCCCCTAAATCAGGGGAGAAAGTTCGGACACCCCGATGCAGAGCATCGAGGAATT
>QMNP01000096.1 GCA_003647825.1 Candidatus Cloacimonadota bacterium | reverse complement strand
TTTTTTACATTTAACTTAATATTTTATATACAATTACACATAATTGGGTAAATCTCCCCCTAAAATTAGGTTTACGGGCTAAAAATAGAAAGAGATAAACCCATGAAAATGATAGAAAATATTGCGAAGTGGATTTGCAGGAAATTAACCAAAAATCAGGTTATCAGAATAATAAATATTTTACAATATCTATTGAGTGATCCTGAAACAATATTTAAAAAACCTGAACCGGAATACCCGAATTATCGTAAATTTAAAGTTGATCTCGAGTCACCTTTAACTAAATTGCCGGATTCCAACACCGAGCTTGATTACAGAACAATCATCGAAGAAAAGAAATTGAAGCCTATTTCTCATCGCGGTAACAATAAAACTGATAAATATATCAAATGTCCTCACTGCGGTGCTCCGCATAACTATATTTATGTAAATAACGGAAACAAAGAAAGTATCCAATATCAGTGTAAAGTATGCTCAAAAACTTTCTGTGAAACTCCCAAGATTTCAGTTACAAAATACTATTGCCCAATCTGCAAAAAAGCTTTGTATAAATGGAAAACCAGACTTCTCGTGACAATGTATAAATGCGGCAACAATAAATGTGCGAGATATTTGGAAAATAAAGAAAAACTAACTCCCGATGAAAAAGAAATGCAGCAAAAAAAGTCTTCTCAATTCAAACTTCGCTACATCTACCGTGAATACAAAATCAACTTAAAAAACATTGTTGCAAAAGAACTCAAAGCACCCATTGAGCGGTTAGACAAATTTAAATATTCTTTATCGACAATCGGACTTGCTTTGTCTTTTCATATAACTCTAAAGCTTTCTACAAGGCAAACAGCTTTTGCGATGAAACGAATGTTCGGCATAAATATCTCACATATGACTGTTGCAAGAATGGCGAAAGCTGCATCATTCATTTGTCATCATTTCAATTTAAAGAACATTCCGAAAGTTCCGGGCGAACAAGCAGGAGATGAAACATATATCAAAGTAAAAGGAAAGCACCATTACATTTGGTTTGCCATTGCAAAATTTCGCTCAATTATAACTGCCTATAAAGTATCTGACACTCGCGGAGAATTACACGCAATAGAAACCATTTATACGGCAAATGAAAAACATCTGAAAAATCAAAATAATGATCCTTTACTTTTTGTCTCTGACGGAAATCCTTCCTACCAAGCTGCCGTTACTTTTCTGAAAACAGAAGGTGTTAATGTTGACTTAAAACAAGTAATCGGACTGAAGAACAAAGATGAAATCTCTGCTCTTTATCGCTACTTGAAAAACTTGGTCGAAAGAGTTAATCGTACGTACAAGCATTATGCCGTAAATTGCTTCCAAGACATTGAAGGTGCATCTTCACACCTCGCTCTTGCTGTTACTAATTACAACTTTATTCGACCACACAGCTCATTAAATTACCATACTCCGGTTGTTCTCAACGAACTTAAAGATATTCCGCTTATACAAGATGTTTGGGCGGATATCATAAGAAATACAGCGTAAAAACTTCACAATATTTTCACTCTATTTAACTCTAAAGAACTTCGCGACTCAAACCAATTGTGGGTAAGTCGGTTAAAAAATTTATCCACTATCCACGCCGAATTGAGCTTCTTTTTAAATAGCTCACTCGTCGTGGTGTGGATAGTGTTCACTTCAGATAAATTTCAGACTTATCCAGCAATTTACTGACTTAGATAAATCAAATCTCTATCATATCTATGATAAATACTTTTCATAATCTTTCATAAATTATGTTACACTACCGTCGGCTTGCGAATTGGTTGCTTTCGAAGAAAACAATAACTCTTATTCGCAAACGATCTCTATTTTATTCTATTAATTTATCTATGAATGCAAAAATCTGGTTCAAGCTTGTACTTGCAAGAAAAATGTTTTGACATAAAAAGGTGAGCAACAATATAGAAGTCGTATTTTGTTAAGTTATATGAATCGGTTCTTCATAAAAGAGTGTTTAGAATTATAAATAATAAATGAAGTCTTTATACAAATAATAATGAGTTCTGCATAATAGAGTGTTTTTGGGAGAAAAGAAAAAAAGTGTGTCTTTGCGAGTTTGCTTCTCGCTGTTGCTTACGAAGCAATCTCTATAAATAGTAATCAATTAGCAATATAGATTGCTTCAGCAGAAACTCTCTGATAGATACTTCGCAAAGACAAAGTTTGTATTATGCAGAAGCCTTTTATACAAATAATAAAATTTGGAGGTAACTAATGTCACTGGAAAAATTAATGAAAGGTAATGCGGTTTTCACAAAAACTTATGAGAAGAACAAGCAGCTTTATTCTGATCTTGTAAACGAGGGGCAGCATCCAAAAGTAATGTGGGTTGGCTGTTCCGATTCTCGCGTTGTGCCCGAATTTATAGTAAAGGCTAATGCCGGTGATCTGTTTGTAACCAGAAATATTGCCAATATTATCCCACCTTCAGATGCAAAAGATAGTAATTCCAGTTCCGTGTTGGAATATGCAGTTGAACATTTGCATGTAGAACATATTGTAATCTGCGGTCACACGGGTTGTGGTGGAATTAATGCAATGCTGCAGGGAATTCCGCAGGATTCTATAATCAATGATTGGATGAAACATGCTTATAAAGCCAAAGAAAATGCTGAACAACAAAATCGTGGTGATCTAGAGATCAATACTATTAAAGCCAACGTTTTGCTTCAAGCAGAACATCTTCTTTCATTTTCATATGTGAAGGAAAAAGTCGGAAGAAAACAATTGAAAATCCACAAATGGTTATATGATATGAGTTCTGGGAAAATATCTTTTTACGATGATCACAAAAATGAATGGAATTTATTGAATTAAGCTTTAAATCCAATTCTAATACTTAAAATAATGAATAGCCATTCAGAATTCCGAAAGAAAAATAGTATTTACTTATTTGTTGGAATTAACCTAAAATTACGTTAGTTAGCTCTACTTGTGATTTTAGTAAACTATATATAATTTTTATAAAAAATAGAATATAAAAAATTCTTGACTCGTAGTAATACGATCAGGACTTTGAGCTGGAATTTTCGTAAAACTAAAGGAGGAAATACAAGATGGCAGAAAAGAAGGCAATTACTTCGTTCGCACACGAAGGAAAAACATTCCCACCACCAGCAGAAGTTCAAAAAAATGCATACATTTCATCAGATGAGCAGTATAAGGAAATGTGGGAAAAATCAATCAAAGATCCTGACGGATTTTGGTTGGAACAGGCAAAAACTTTGCATTGGTTCAAAGAGCCAACAAAATCACTGAAGTACAAATGGGATACTAAAAATCGCATAATCGAACATACTTGGTTCGAAGATGGTGAAATGAATGTGAGTTACAACTGCTTAGACAGACATTTAGGAACACCAATCGAAAACAAAACAGCAATCCTTTGGCAGGGAGAAGCAGAAGATGATGTAAAAAAATACACTTACAGAGAACTTCACACAGAAGTTTGTAAATTTGCCAACGTATTAAAATCTAAAGGAATCCAGAAAGGAGATAGAGTAGCTATCTATATGCCAATGGTTCCAGAATTGGCTATTGTAATGCTCGCTTGTACACGTATCGGCGCTATCCATTCCATCATTTTTGGTGGATTCAGCTCTGATGCAATCAAAGGCCGTGTAAACGATTCTGATTGTAAAATGCTTATTACCTCCAATGTTTCTAACAGAGCTGGAAAACACATCCGCCTTAAAGATATTTCTGATGTAGCTCTGAAAGAAACTCCAAGCATCGAAAGTGTTATTGTTACAAAAGTAGGTACAGAGCCATGTCATATGGAAGCAGGAAGAGATTTCTGGTATCATGATGAAATGGCAAAAGCTGATGCAGTTTGTGAAGCTGTTCCCATGAAAGCAGAAGACGAATTATTCATTCTTTATACTTCTGGTTCCACAGGGAAACCAAAAGGTGTTGTTCACACAACTGCTGGATATCTAATGCATACAACTCTTACTCACAAACACATCTTCAATATTCATGATGATGACGTTTATTGGTGTACTGCAGATATCGGTTGGGTAACTGGTCATAGTTATATTGTTTATGGTCCTCTGGCAAACGGTGCAACCTCCGTTATGTTCGAAGGCGTTCCTACTTATCCGGATGCTGGACGTTTCTGGCATATTGTAGATAAATTCAATATTACTGTATTCTATACAGCTCCTACAGCAATCAGAGCATTGATGAGATTGGGAGACGAGTGGGTTGAAAAATATGACCTCAGTTCACTTAGAATCCTTGGTACAGTTGGTGAGCCTATCAATCCAGAAGCCTGGATGTGGTATCATGAAAAGGTTGGACATGAAAAATGCCCAATCGTAGATACATGGTGGCAAACTGAAACCGGAGGATTCATGCTTACACACTTCCCGGGTGCTCACACTTTGAAGCCAGGTAGTGCTGGAAGACCTTTCTTCGGCGTAGAACCTGTAGTCCTTAGAGATGATGCTTCTGTTTGTGATGTAAATGAAGGTGGAAAGCTTTGTATTCGTAAACCATGGCCTGGAATGATGAGAACAATGTGGGGCGATCACGACAGATTCATCGACACTTATTTCACAATGTATGATGATATCTATTTTGCTGGTGACGGCTGTCGTATTGATAACGATGGTGACCACTGGTTAATGGGAAGAATCGATGATGTTGTAAACGTATCCGGTCATAGAATCGGTACTGCTGAAGTAGAAAGTGCTCTTGTAAGTCATGAAGCTGTTGCAGAAGCAGCAGTAACTCCAATTCCACATGAAATCAAAGGTCAAGGCCTTTATGCTTATGTAACTTTGGTTGGCCACATAGAACCTACAGATGAATTGAAGAAAGAACTGATCAAACATGTTCGTTCGGAAATTGGACCAATCGCTACTCCCGAAGCAATTCAGTGGGCTCCATCACTTCCAAAAACTCGTTCAGGTAAGATCATGCGTCGTATCCTGCGTAAGATCGCAGAAAAAGATACTGGCAATCTTGGTGACATCACAACTCTTGCAGATCCAAGTGTTGTTGAACACCTGATCGAAGAACGTAAATTAATCAACTAAATTCATAAAGAATATAGCCGGAACTATGTTTTAGTTCCGGCTGTTTTTTAGAAAGGGAGAAAAGATGTCTGAAAAGAAAACTATGAATAGAAATCTTGTAGTTGTAGGTGCTATTATGATCCAATTGTGCCTTGGCGCAATCTATGCCTGGTCTGTTTTTACAAAACCCTTGGTAGATGCAGGTTGGACTAAAACGCAAACTCAAGGTGTATTTGCTGCAGGACTTGCGCTATTTGCAATTGTTATGGTAATTGCAGGAAGACTTATGCCAAAGATTGGCCCTAAAAAACTAGCCATGTCCGGTGGTGTAGTATTAGGTCTTGGTTACCTTTTGGCAGGACTTTTTGGTGGTACAAATTTCTGGTCGATATTCTTCTTTGTAGGAATCATCGGTGGATCTGGAATTGGTCTGGCTTACGTTGTTCCAATTGCTGTAGGAATGCGCTGGTTTCCAGACAAAAAAGGACTTATCACAGGATTGGCTGTTGCCGGTTTTGGTTTTGGAGCAACCCTTTGGGTTAAATTGGCCGGCACATGGGGAGGATTGATCGAAAATGTGGGATTGAGCACTACTTTCACTATTTACGGTATTGTTTTTTTTCTGGCCGTTTTCATCGGTGCCCTTTGGATGAAATTCCCTCCTGAAGGATGGAAACCAGAAGGTTGGGAACCTACAGAAACTGAAAAGAAATCTGCATCAGGACCACAAATAAAAAGTGGTGAAATGCTGAAAACTCCGCAATATTATCTTATTCTTCTTACATTTGTTTTCGGAGCAAGTGCCGGTCTTATGAGCATTGGTCTGATGAAATTATTTCCAATGGAAGCTTTACAAGCTGCTGGCATCAGTAAAGCTGCAGCTTCTGGTATTGCAGGTACAGCGATGGCTGTATTTTTCTCTTTGGCGAACGGTCTTGGCCGTATTGCCTGGGGTGCTATCAGCGATAAACTGGGACGTAAAAATTCTATTGTTATCATGATGGCTACACAGGGTATTTTTGTAATCCTTTTTCAATGGATCGCTGGAACTCCTGCTCTGCTTTATCTTGGTGCAACTCTTATCGGATTCAACTTCGGTGGGAACTTTGCTTTATTCCCTACCATTACTGCAGAAACGTTTGGTACAAAATATATCGGTCAAAACTACGGTTGGGTTTTCCTGGCTTATGGAATTGGTGGAATATTCGGACCTATAATGGGTGGAAAACTGGGAGATATGGGAAATTTCTCTTTAGCTTTTATCATCTGCGGAATTCTGTGTCTGGCAGCTGCAGGTATAATTATGGGAGTTAAACCTCCAAAAACTCAAACAGCATAATATTATTAATTATATGAGTTCTGCATAATAGAGTGTTTTTGTGAGAAAAGAAAAAAAGTGTGTCTTTGCGAGTTTGCTTCTCGCTGTTGCTTACGAAGCAATCTCTATAAATAGTAATCAATTAGCAATATAG
>QMNP01000095.1 GCA_003647825.1 Candidatus Cloacimonadota bacterium | reverse complement strand
GCATAAGTTGGATATTCTGTTCCAAGAGCAATGGTTAAATTAATAAAGCCGTTGTTTACTAAAACACTCACTCCTGCTGGCGGTGCAAAGGGAGATAAAGTCGGCTCATAATCTACGATGCCATAGGAAGGATTATCATTACCATCAATTATTGAAACATCAATAGGAGGATCATCATCCCATACTGTGTTTTCGGCAGTAACATTGGATGCGCTGGCATTATACACACTAAATTCTTCTCCAGTATAAAATATGTTATCATAAATGCAATTATAACCATCGTCGCTTGGATCGGTATTATTGAGATCACCTAAATTTACAGTTGCTCCGTTAGTTAGATATAAACCAGTATAATTGTGATCGATTTCGTTGTATGTAAACACTGCTGTTGCTTGATTGCCATACAACATCACACCTGCTCCAGAATCAGCATTATTTTCCACAAAATTATGATGAATATGATTCCAGGTATAGGTACCTTTACCTGCATATAAATAAATTCCCGTATAATTGTAACTTACATCGTTATATTCAACTGTAGGAGCCATATTTTCATATCCAAACAAATTCGCCAGAGTCAAACCTTGTTTATCATTATGATGAATGTAATTATTAGTAATGATAGGGCTGCAGGAATGGGTATTACTTTGCAGTGAAAGTTGAATAGCACCATAAAAAGATGCACCTAATCCACATTGTGTAACTTCGCAGCTATCAATTAATACATTAGAATTATCAACTATTGTAATTCCACTTTTTTGCACGAATGCTACTTTTGAATTTTTAATTTCCATATAGGAAGGATTGGCTGCAGAAAGAGCAGAGAACTGGATTCCTTTCTGATGATCATCTAAGTAGGAATGATCAATTCTAACCGGACTGTTGATGGAGTGAATTCCGTAATCATTCGAGTCGTTTGTATTGGAAATGCGGCAATAATCAAAAATGCTTTCAACAGCTTCATCTTCCAGGCGAAGTCCACCCCAATATAATCCATTTTCACCGTGGAATCGAATTGAATCAGCAATAGTTCCTTCTGCCATGATATTGCCCAAAGCAGTGATCTTATAATTACCCATGGCGATCACTTCTACTCCAGCTTCGATTTCCAGAGTTAATCCCGCAGGAACAAAAATTTCACCTATGATGTTGTAAGGACTTCCGGTTAGATCCCAGGTTCCGGATTGATCACCGGAAACATCTGTCGCAAATAAAGATACGGCAAAAATAAATAAACAAATACTAATAAAAATATTCTTCATGGGTCCTCCAAATATATCTTTCACAAACTCTCTCATCACTTCTCTCCTTACGAAGCTTCCGCTTCGTAAGTATACATTCCCAGCAGTTTCCACTGTACTTAATTCTCCACCTGTTTTTCTCTTTCATTCCTTCCCAGCTGGAAAGGTGGGAAGGAGAATGGTTGCTTCATCTTCATTCTATTATAAATTCTCTCACCACTTCTCTCCTTACGAAGCTTCCGCTTCGTAAGGCATTATTTTCGGCAGCTTCTGCTGCCTTTAGATCTCCATATCATCTAACTCCACAATAATCGATCCATCCCAATTCCGATTATTGGCAGAGCTATATTTCCAATCTTCGGATTTATTAACAAATCCACGCTTCACGGGATTGAAATGCAAATACTCTACTTTTTGGGCAAGCATTTTATCGGAACTAATCAATTGAGGATGAAATCCTTCCTGCCAAACCTGATAATTGGATGATTTGTGTTTTTTGCGATAATAATGAAGTAACTCTAATATCCACATTGTGTTATCTTTTTCTAATTCTTCCAATATTCTATCTGCTGTGTAACCTTTGAAAGCACGCATTACATTTGATAATTCCTGATGCTGAACAATAAGATGAAAGTGGTTATCCATAATGACATAAAAGTATATTTTCATGCCTTTTTCTTTGCGACAGAAATTCAAAGAATCTGTTATGATACGGAAATACTTTTCATGAGTGAATATTGGAATCCATTCTACAATTGTTGAACTAACAAAATAGATTCCATCTGGATCGACCACTTTGTAAGTACTTCTCATAATTTTTGTTTTCCTGAAGTTGATGTTTCAATTCCTTCCCAGCTGAAAAGGTGGGAAGGAGAATGGCTGCTCCAGCTTCATTCTATTATAAATTCTTTCATCACTTCTCTCCTTACGAAGCTTCTGCTTCGTAAGGCAAATTACCAACATCTTTCGCTGTACTTAAGCCTTCACCTGCTTTCGATTCTTTATATATCTACTAATAAATACATATGCTAAAGCAATGCAAGCAATCCCCAATCCAATCCATTTAAGTGATGTAAGTAAACTTACAACTACGCTGGCGATACAAACTCCCAGGAAAATAAAGAAAATTGATTTCCAGAAACTCAAGCCCATCAGGTAAGCTGCCAAAGAACCTGTCCAGGCTCCAGTAATGGGTAAAGGAATAGCTACAAAGATCATTAATCCAGCTTCTTCATATTTCTCAATTATTGCACTTTTACTGCGGGTTCTGCGGAAAACAGCTTCTAATATTTTTTTTGTGAATGAGAATTTGAAAAATAGTTTTGTTATGAAATCAAAAAAGAGCAAAACAAAGAAGATCGGAACCATATTACCGGCAATTGCTAATGGAATAACCGTCCAATAAGATAATTTATACGAATGAATACCGATTGGGATAGCACCTCTCAATTCAAAGATCGGCAGCATGGAGATTAGAAAAACTTTCAATTCATTAGAAACATTTATATTCTCTACTTTCTCTTGAATAGCAGCTTTTAATCCGGAAGCAAAAAGGAAAGAAAAACTTGAAAATACAATTATAATGATAAGTAATATTTTAAACTTCATGCCAACCTTCTTCCCCGATCAGCGGTACAAACATACATCCGCCATGTCGTGTTTCCAGAAAATTATCTTCAGTTCTTTCTACCATTATGAGCTCCTGCATTGCTCTGTCACCTGCAGGGATAATTAACTTTCCACCTATTGCCAGTTGATCTCTAAGGCTTGCGGGTACAACAGGAGCACCAGCAGCCACAATTATCCGATCAAATTTACTGCAGGTTGGGAATCCACCTTCCCAGCCCAGAGTTCCATCACCAGATTTATAAAAGATATTATCATATCCCATATCGACGAGAGTACTCTTTGCACGCTGAATTAAGAAATCGATTCTTTCTACAGTATATACTTCTTTTGCTAATTCTGCTAACAAAGCAGTTTGATAACCGGAGCCTGTACCAATTTCTAAAACTATTTGTTCCTTATTTAAATCGGCAAGTTCCAGCATTGTTGCAACCATATATGGTTGTGAGATCGTCTGTCCTCTTCCAATTCCAAGTGGTGAATCATTATAAGCCAGATGCTTAACATCATCATCAACAAAAAGGTGCCGCTCCACTTTCTGAAAAGCATTTAATACATTTTTATCTTTTATCCCGCGACCAGCTATTTGATCTCGGATCATTATTTTTCTTTGATCTTCAAATTTCATTTATCCTCTGAATATATTATACTGCAAGTCATTGCGAGATTTCTCTCATTAGATTTCTATCGAAGCAATCTCTACTATTTATCAATTGAAGATTGCTTCATTTGTTTCAGCAGGATGAATACTCGCAAAGACGATTTTTATGATTTATTTTCATTTACCCATTTTTCCAATTTAGGTATTGAACTTTTACGACTGAAACTCGGGCGGATTGGAGTAACAGATACAAATTTTTCTGAAATAGCTTTAAAATCGGAGTTTCCATTTCGATCCCAAACTGGTGCTCCACCGCCAATCCAATAGATCTTTCGTCCACGAGGATCAAGCTGTTCCTTTACAAAATCCTGATATTTGCGATGTCCTACCTCTGTGATACGAATTCCGGCAATTTCATCAATTTCCACATTAGGGATATTAATATTGAAAATTTCATTTTTTTCAATTAATTCATGCAGACCATCCTGCAAAAGTTTATTAACGAAATATGCTGCGGTTTCAAACTTTTGATTTGAATATGAAGCCAGAGAAACAGCCATAGCTCGAAATCCCAGAAACATTGCTTCCAGTGCTGCGGCAACAGTTCCAGAATACAACACATCCTCTCCCATATTCTGTCCGCCATTTATACCGGAAATAACCAGATCAGGAGGTTCTTTCAAAACAATTTTCTCAGCCATAATTGCACAGTCAGCAGGACTTCCGGTAAGAGCATATCTGTTTTTCCCTCTTTCATGCAGGCGCAGCGGTTCATGCAAAGTAATTGAATGCGATGTAGCACTCTGCTCTTTGTCGGGAGCAACAATTATTATATCATGCCCATTTTCTTCCAGAACTCCGGCTAAAGCTGTAATTCCGGGTGCATCAATACCATCATCATTTGTTAATAAAATCTTCATCTATACTCCAACATTATTTTTTCAATTTGTTATCTATAATGGCTTCATGTAATACTACATTCACGAAATTCTTAATATCGCGCAGGTGCGAAATATGACTTTTTTCTCCATTGTAAATTGTATCAATAGGAATAAAATCTATTAATCCGCCAGCTTTGGCAACTTTAATGATAACTTCAGTTTCAAATTGATACCGCTTAGTGCGAAAGTTGAATTGCTGAATCAGATCGAGATCATATAATCTGTAACCGCTTTGAGAATCCAGGATCTTCTGTTGAGTGAACATTGAGACGATCTTACTGGTAGTAGCATTACTGCAGATCCTGGGAAAAGGCATCTTATCTCTACTGAAATCACGTTTACCAATAACCAGGTTAACTTCCTGTTCATTCTGTTTTGCAATGAAAGCTGGAAAATCCTCAGGTAAGTGCTGCAGGTCACTATCTATGGAAAAGGCAAAATGAAATCCTTTTTCATATGCTGCAGAAAATCCTTCCTGCAAAGCATTGCCTTTACCCATATTCTCTTCCACTGAAATTGAATTCACCAGGAATTTCCGACAAACACTTTGTGAGTTATCAGTAGAGGCATCATCTATTGCGAAGATCTGCTCTTTGGGGAAAAAATTCAAAATCCTTTCGAACAATTCAGAAAGATGTTCCTCAGAATTGTAGATGGGAATAACAACAGCTGTATTTTGCCAATCCGCTTTCATAAAACCTTCATCATTTTTTTGTTACTCAAAATTGGTTGTTTTATGTGTCAAGCAAATCAGAGGAAATTTCTTATAAAACAAATCTTATGATATTTCTTTGTGAATCCCTACATAAAGCCTGTTTATTAAAAAAAAATCACCATGCCAGAAACTATTTGACATTAAAACCTTAATCGACGAATGGGTCATTCAAAATTAATAAGAATTCAGGAGAATAAAATGAGTGAAAAATTAGTTTTCGGAAATATCGGCAGCCAGCAAGCCATTGAGCTGGAAGAAACTTACGGTGCTCATAACTACCATCCTCTACCAGTTGTATTGGCCAAAGGTGAAGGGGCAAAAGTATGGGATCCTGAAGGTAATGAATATTACGATTTTCTTTCTGCCTATTCAGCAGTAAACCAGGGGCACTGTCATCCTAAAATTATTAATGCTTTGGTTGAACAAGCTAAAACTCTTACCCTCACCTCACGCGCTTTTTTCAACAACAAATTAGGTGAATATGAGAAATTTGTAACTGAGTTTTTTGGCTATGAAATGGTATTGCCAATGAACACAGGTGCCGAGGCGGTGGAAACAGCAATGAAGCTTGCCCGTAAATGGGGATATGAGAAAAAGGGAATTGCAGAAAATGAAGCTATTCTCGTTTTTGCTGAGCAGAACTTTCATGGACGTACAATAGCAATTGTATCAGCTTCTTCAGATCCGGATGCTTTTGGAAATTATGGTCCGTTTGTACCGGGAATTGAAAAAATCCCATATAATGATGCTGCCGCTTTGGAAGCACTTCTACAAGAGAAAGGAGATAAAATTGCTGCTTTTATCGTAGAACCTATTCAGGGAGAGGCCGGTGTATTTGTTCCTGATGAAGGTTATTTAAAAAACTGTTTTGATATTTGTAAAAAACACAACGTGCTATTTGTAGCAGATGAAGTTCAGACCGGCATTGCCCGCACCGGACGCTTATTGGCATCTGATTGGGAAGAAATTCATCCTGACATTGTAATTCTTGGTAAAGCTATTTCCGGTGGTGTTCTTCCAGTATCTGCCGTACTTTCATCCAGAGAGATTATGATGGTTATCAAACCAGGACAACATGGTTCTACATTTGGCGGGTTTCCACTGGCCTGCACAGTTGCCCAGGCAGCTTTGGAAGTTGTACGTGATGAAAAACTTACAGAAAAAGCAGATGAACTTGGCAAATTTTTCAGGTCTGAACTTGCTAAAATCGATTCTCCTTTCATTGAAACGATCCGTGGAAAAGGACTTTTAAATGCAGTTGTTATAAAACCTCAAAACGGAATTGAAGCCTGGGATGTGTGTGTTAAAATGAAAGAAAATGGATTGCTTGCAAAACCTACACATGGGCATATTATTCGCTTTGCACCACCTCTTGTAATTACAAAAGATCAAATTAAGGAATGCATTGAGATCATTAAAAAAACTATACTTGAAATAAGTTAAGAAAAAAT
>QMNP01000094.1 GCA_003647825.1 Candidatus Cloacimonadota bacterium | reverse complement strand
GAAGCATCTATCAGAGAGTTTCTGCTGAAGCAATCTATATTGCTAATTGATTACTATTTATAGAGATTGCTTCGTAAGCAACAGCGAGAAGCAAACTCGCAAAGACACACTTTTTTTCTTTTTCACAAAAACACTCTATTATGCAGAACTCATATTACTAATATATTACGCAGGATATATTCCAAATATTGTAAATAAATATTTATTATGATATAGAATTAATTAAAAAACCTTCCGGATTTTGAATACCGGAAGGTTTGTATGCAACGTTGTACTTTGTATTATGCGTCGACAGGTAACGTCGATGAATATTATTTCATCAAGATCATCTTCTTAGTTTTTTCAAAATCTCCTGATTTCAATTTGTAGAAATAGATTCCAGATGATACTGGTTTGTTGTTGTCGTCAGTTCCATTCCACGTCATCGAGTTAATGGGTCGAAGGGTTGATGTGTTGATGATGAATGTTTTCACTTTCTGGCCTTTGATGTTGTAGATTTCTAATGTCACAAACGGGGACGTTTGTGTTACAGAAAAAGAAATAGTTGTTTCAGGATTGAAAGGATTGGGGTAATTAGAAAGTTGATTTATTCCAGGTTCAAGTAATTGATCCGCTTCCACATCGGGAATTAGATAAATATCCAGATCAACTACATTATTATTGATCTCGATATTGTCTATGTGTGTTCCCAGATAGCCATTCTTCCAGCAATCAAGAGAATAAAAACTATTAGGAAGATCAAAATGGTAATAACCAAACTCATCACTCATGGTAGGAAACCATATACCTTCACTGTAAACTTCAATATTTGCATAAGGAATCGGGTTGGTAGAATTTTCCTCATAAACATAGCCTTCCAGGGCACCACTGAAAATTATTGGTTCCATTTCAATATCAACCGTTACGGCATTGCTGTTGATCTCTATATTTTCGATCTGTGATACATAATACAGAGGATGCTGGGAGGATAATGTGAAGGTTCCATTGGGCATGTCAAAATAGTAATTACCATTTTCATCAGCGGTTGTATTAGACCAGAAATCATCATTCCATACCGATAACTCAGCAAATGGAATCGGATTAGTGGTTCCCTCTTCCAAAACCATTCCAGACAAACTTCCCTCAAAGCTGATCGGATCAAGATAGAAATCAATGTGCACATAAACATCATTGATTACAATATCTTCGATATATTCCTGATAATACATATCTCCCTGAGCCCAGACTTCGTAAGTTCCATTGGGAAGATAAAGTTGATAATAACCATTATCTGTACCTGTGCTATAGTAATTTACTCCATCATAAGCAGAAATCCAGCTTTCATCTATCGGTTCCAAAGTTACGGAATCATAAATATAACCATTGATGCCACCAGTAGCTGTATGAATGTGAAAATCAATGCCGCTGCTTCCAGTTATAATATTGGAATAGTATTCATCTACATAAATTCCGGGAATATCCCAGATATCAAGTTGAACATAATATCCACCCGAAGCGTTTGCCTCGCTGGCTACCGGTAGGTCATAGGATCCATCTACACCACTTATTGTAAACGATCCACCAACTAAATCATTCCAACTTTGAATTTCAAAACCAGTTGCAGGAATACCATCAAGATACACAGTTCCCTCTATGAAAGAATCTGTTTCATAGATCATAAAGTCAACGATTTCGGTATCTCCTTCTTCTATGTAAACTTCAGCTTCCTCCGGCTCCATGTAATCCGGCATCAGATCATCATCGTTCAAACCAATTTCCCAGGCTCCTTCTATTACCAGAACTTGATAAAAACCGTTTTGATCGGTTATATCCCATACTCCTCCTGGAGATTCATCTTGCTGGGCATAAACAGTTACTCCTTCTACAAAATCTCCGTTCTCATCGGTTACAGTACCTTCGATGGTGGAATTTCCCTGTACAAAATTGAAGTCATAACCTGTGAGATGATCATTGATATCGACATCATTATAAACCGTTGTTGAAAACATTCCATTGAAAACTCCTAGCGGATCAAATGCCATTAGAAAATACAAACCAGGTTCCTGAACGAAATTTTGATAATCTCCCGTTGGGTCTGTAGTTGTCATCCATATGTCTTCATCCTCGTTCATTGCCATGATAATAATATTAGCAGCAACCGGAGTTATCGAGCCGGCCACAGAATAATCGGAAGTGATTGAGTTTATGAAAACAAAACCTTCATCAAAACCACCGTCGTCTTCTACCAGGAAAAGAATACCTAAATTTGAGACATTATTCGGGCCATCATCTTCACCAGTAATCGTTATTTGATACACACCTACTGTCGGATCTTCGTCATCAGGGTCATTATCCGCGAAAGTCTCATTGTTGTCAGGAACTTGAAGGTCGATATTTTCTTCCCAGGTTCCGTTATCATTCATGTCTACCCAGAGTTCCATATAAGCATCAAAACAATTATCAGAAAAATAAATCGTTATTACAATATCCTCACCTTGTACAATAGTTGTTTGATCTTCTCCGTTAATTTTAATATCAATAATATCACGAGAATTCTTTTCGATATCAGGTTTTTGGAAATGATTAGATGAGCTTTCTTCACTTGAATACAGCCAATTTGGAAGCTGAAGATCATTGTTTCTTTGAAATTTCAGGAAATTTCTGAAATGTTTATTAGCCTGGTTGAATTTCTGCTGATCAATTTCTGCTCCAAGAAGAATGAAAGAAAATACAAAAAATAAAGTGGTTAAGAATTTAAACTTGTTCATCTCTCCTCCTCTGTTATGAACGTTGTCAAATCTCACAAAACAAATAAATTAACATGCTTAGTTATATGTCAAATCTTATCCCAATCAAATACCATAAAAGGCATTTATTCTATTAGAAACTAAGATTTAATGAAATTCCTATCATACCAATATGTTCATTGAAATCGATTACTTTTACATTGTTCCTTTCTTTTTGGGCATAGAGATATTTATAGATCGCATAAAATCCCAATTTCCAGATGACACGTACGTTTGCACCTGCTTCCAGGTCGAAGACCATTCCTGTATTGGTTTTATCTTCACTAAAGTCTTTGGGGACTTTCAGCCAGCCTAACCCTCCACCGGCAAAAACATTAATCCTATCAGTTTTGAATGGCTTCTTCATATACAACAGGTTGAAAACTGTCATGTCAGAGATTTCATAAGGATTTGTAGGAGCTGGGCTATTAGTGTAATATTCTCCAGATACAGATAAAGCTAAGGGGTATTTAGTGAGTTTGAGATCAATTGCAATCTGTCCACCACCTAATTTACCGATATCAGATCGATTGTCGTTGAAACCACCCTGCCCAGTGCGTAGAATTATATCTACAGTTTTATTTGATCTTTCTGCCCAAAGGTAAATAAAGTTGCAAAAGATAAAGATAATTAGTATTAAAACTATTCGGGAATCGTTCTTGATCATAATAAACTCCTGGTTGGTTAAGCATAAGATCAAGTTATTATGTAATAATCCGTTAATTGATCTTACAACTCAACTAACTATTCAAAAATTTAATTAAGATCATATTTGGTCAATTTATTATTTTATTGAACATAACTCACTTAAAGAAATAGATCAAAGACATTGTTGGCATGAATGATGCTAATCTGCTATCATCATCATAATGTAATACAACTGTAAATGGTGAACCAATGATAAAACGCATATTTCCGGAAAATGTTATCTCTACTTCCGGTCCAATGCCAATAGAATAACTCATATCATCCAAATGATTATCTTCATAGCTGGTAAAAATACCCAATCCACCCACAAGATTGAATCGGGTTTTCGGAACGGAATGTATTGGTTTGATAAATTGCAGTCCAATATATTGAAGTGTATTCTTGTTACCTGTCCCTCCGCCATAAGTTGTTTGAAAGCCATACTCTTCATTTACGTACCTGTATGAAGCTCCAGATCCGCACGTCATTCCCGCACTTATCCCGAATCCTTTTTCAAATTCAATTTCCGCCAGAAGAGTTGATGTGATCAGGACGATAATAATGAGTGTAATCATCTTTTTCATTTCAAAACCTCCTTTAGAAGTTGTAGTACAAGCTTATTTCTGGAGCAGGAAAAATTATAAACCGAACTTCATTTGAAGATGTTTTAAACACGTCTGCTACTGTAAGCGGTAGATCTAAAGAAAATTTTAGATTTCCTTTAACTGTATATTCCATACCGATCCCGCCACCAATTGAAAAAATTGGATCGTTTTCAGATTCAGTGCCGATATCCAGCAACACTGAAGATGCAGCAAAATAGTAGGCTTTTGAAAATCCAATATCATGAAATGGTTTCATTACTTTAGCTCCGATTGGGACGAAGAAGTACTCTTTCGTGCCAATAGCTACAAAGTTTACCTGGTATCCGTATGTGTCATTATAATGTCTGTAAGAAAATCCTGCTCCTGATGCTGCTCCTATTGCAATACCAAGGTTATGATCGGATTCAGCACCAGCAATTGCCATCATTATCACGATGATTAGAGTGAATATTTTCTTTTTCATAACAACCCCTATTTAAAGTAGTAATGCACACCGGCCTGCGGTATGAATTTTAGAAATTCAGATTTCCCGTCATAATACCAGGGCCATTCCACCGACATATGAAGGTATTTTGTTAAAGGAAATTCAAGGCCGATACCGATACCGACATTAATGTAGGTCTTATCTTCATTTTCTTCTTCAAAATCTCCAAATTCATTTTGGGTTATATCGTAAACATCAAAGATTGTAGTTCCAGCCAGAAGATAAAACCTGGATGTCTGCCAGTTTTTTAGAATGTAATAATATGTTCCGGAAATATTCCAACCCAGATATTTGTTTTCTTCGATGTCATAGTTAAATTCGTCTTCCTCATCTTCAGGTTCATAGTTGTAATAGGCACCACCGGCAATTTGATAACCAGACTTCTCATTCATTTGGCGATATGAAATACCGCTGCCGGATATATAACCGGCTGACATTCCGATGGCATGCGTCAAGTCATCTGCGGATAGAATAAATGATGTAACTAAGATCATTATTAAAAATATTTTTTTCATTATACTCTCCTATTCAGCCGATTTCATTTTGTGATAATTCATTCAATCTCCTATTTCCGTCTTTAGGCTATATTTACGAATATCTGAGTCAAGTATTATTTCATTAAAACCTGTTCTCCCAAATGATCAGCGAAGGAGGAGCATTTTCACTTTTGCATATGCTTTTTGTTCATAATTTGTAGAAGTTGAGTCCATTGATGAAGCAAACAAATATCGCTGCAAGCTTGAGCTACATATGCGGCAATTCAAACCCCGAGTCCTAAATGAAATCCCCAAAAAGATTTTACATTTTCTTTGTTGTTTACCAGAGGAGAATAGTACCCTGCACTAATACTGAAAACAAATAAACTGATTTTAAATTCTGCACCAGCAAATGTATTATCGGGGTTTGTTATTAATGGATTTCCCCAGGTGCGAAGCATAACTGCACGTAATTCACTGATAAAACCAGTTCCCTGCAGAGATTCGCATGTAGGTGAATATATTCCCATGTAGCCTACTCCCAAACGACTTCCGGAAATTCCCGGACTGAGAAATATGCCGGCATTATTACGCCAGGGAATACTTGTTCTCTCTTTATGAAAATCATGAATATAGCGAGATGTAAATGACCAGCGGTCTGGTTGTCCCCATTCAAATAAAATAATAGGCATAATTTTATCCTGTTCACTTAGTTCGATCAGAAAAAACTTACCCATCCCTGACTGCTTTTTCTTTTTCGGTTCCTCGCCGAAATAGTTACTAACACAGATCAATAAGAATAAAAATATTAGTGTTCTTTTCATTTTAATTTCCTAT
Organism: Candidatus Cloacimonadota bacterium; assembly: GCA_003647825.1. Lineage (GTDB taxonomy): Bacteria > Cloacimonadota > Cloacimonadia > Cloacimonadales > TCS61 > B137-G9. Next base: position 722 of record QMNP01000094.1, on the reverse strand, counting down.
TTACATAACATTATTCAGTTATTCTTCAGGAATAATTTTTGGTCTCCGTCTTTCCAACCACCGGCACAGAAAGTACAATATTATCGGCAGCCATAAGGCTATAAATATCGGATTCAGGAAACCTTTAGTACTGAAACCACCTGAAACATTTCCGGGAAGCAGTCCCAGGAACAATATAACATAGAAACCTCCGAGGGATGCCACCCCGAGTAACGAGCCCAAACGCTCCCATTTAAGTGCCAGGAACATAGCTGCTACATAGATTCCCATCAGGATTAATCCGATTGCTGCGATCGGCTCAATTGACAAGGGCAGCGACTTAGATGCCAGGGATTCTCCAATGAACATAAGCAGTAAGAATCCCGCTATGATCACTCCAAGTATACGAGCTGACCACCTTAAAATTACTATTGCTGTCTTCTTCCTTTTTTGATCTGTCTTCATGTAATCCTCCTTCTGCAATTGTCATTCCCGAGTAATCGGGAATCTGTTTCATTAGATTCCGCATCAAGTACGGAATGACAGAATTACTTAATTAGGATCATCTTCTTGGTTTGTTCATTGTTATCTGTTTTCAATTTATAGAAATAGATACCTGATGATACAGGTTTGTTATTATCATCTCTTCCATTCCAAATTACTGAATATTGATTACTCCCCGCTTGTGTCATCCTGAGCGTCGTCGAAGGACGGGGAGTAATAGCAAATGTTTTCACTTTCTG
>QMNP01000093.1 GCA_003647825.1 Candidatus Cloacimonadota bacterium | reverse complement strand
ATTGTTACTGAAAGATAGAATTAACAAGATTGAAAATAAAAAAAACACTGATAAGCAATATGACAACTTGTATTTGTGTAGTAAAAAAATGGTCGGGATGAGAAGATTAAACTTCTATTATACTTGACACAAAAGTAATAATTATCAATTTCCACATTATTAAGGAAATATAATACAAAACACACAAAATTGATTAGGGGAAGGAACTATGAAGTTAGTTATTACAGTGTTTTTATTGATGATGTTATCGTCACTTATTGCTTTACCATTTACAGATATACTAAATTCTGAAGATTATTATGCCGGTCTTGGTAAAGCAACTACATACGAAAAGGCTGACCAAAAAGCTCTGAAGGATCTTGTCTCCAAAATATCTACATCGGTAGAAGTTAACTTTCAAAATGTTTATACGGAAGAAGACGGAGTACTGAAAGAATTTGCTGAGTCTATAGTAAAAACATATTCCAATACAATGCTTCGTAACACAATGAGCAAAGTAGATGAAGAAAGCGAACCGGGAAAAGTGGTAGTTGTGCGTTATGTGGAAAGGCAAGATCTTAATAAAATTTTTACCGATCGGAAGCGCAAGATCATAGATTATGCAAAAACAGCATATGAAGCAGAAAATGAATTGCGCATCGGGGATGCACTCCGATATTACTACTGGTCTTTAGTTCTTCTACGCAGCCACCCGGATAACAACTCTCTCTATGCTTGTATTGACGAACAGGATCGAACTCTTATTACCTTTCTGCCAAATCGAATTGAACGTGTCTTCTCTCTTCTTTCCCTCGATGTAATAAAAAACACCATGGAAGATGCTCATCGAACTATAAAGCTGCAAATCTGTTTTAATAAGCAACTTGTTCAGAATCTGGATGTTATGTATTACACAGGTGATAGTTGGAGCTGCAAGATTACTACCAGTAATGGCTTTGCACTTCTGGATTTCTATGATGAGTATGCCAAAAATCTGAACCAATTTGACCTGAAGATAGAGTATATATATTACAACAAGAGAAATATAGATGCAGAGATAAGGGAATTGCTGGAAGACTTCGATAATCCTGTTTTTGCAGCTTCCAGAAAGACTGTTGTCATAAATGAAGAACAAACACAAAGTACAACACCCATTGCACCTCAAGTCGAGATCCAACCAACTTTTGATTCTGTAAGCATGGCTCCTTATCAACATGTAATGGGAGAGATCATTGAAAATCTGAATGATAAAAACAGTGAACCTTCCAGAGATGTTTTTACAGAAGAAGGCTATCAACAATTCCAGAAAATAGTAGAATACGGCAACGCCCGACTGCTCTCTGATGATATGAATCTTTTTGCAGCCAGAGTGAATGATGAAGTAACAGTACGTCCGGTACCGGTGCAGTTTGAATTTTCCAATAACGACCGAAAATTTACTGAATATCTTACTTTTATTTTTAATGAGGATAACAAAATAAATGCTGTGAACTTTGCTCTGGGAGAGATAGCGATAAACGATATCCTAAATAAAAGCGAAGCCTGGGGAACATTGGAAAATAAATATCAGATCATCCAGTTCATGGAATACTATAAAACAGCATATTGTCTTAAGAATGTTGATTTTGTCCAAAATGTATTTGCCGATAATGCTTTAATAATTATTGGTAATGTACTCAAACAGGATAAGCCAATAGAAAACATGTATCAGAAGCTGGAAAATGTAGAGTATGTGCGACTTTCTAAACAGGAATATGTAGAACGCCTGCAGAATGCATTTCGCAGCAATGAATATGTGAATGTAAGCTTTGAAGATAACACAGTAAAGAAAGTGAATGGTGATGACAAGATCTATGGCATCCAGATCGCTCAAAATTACTGGTCTTCCAATTATGCAGATAAAGGTTATCTCTTCTTAATGATAGACCTGAATGATCCAAAGGAGCCGAAGATTTATGTGCGTAGTTGGCAACCAGTGAAAAGTCCGGATGGCTCTATCATCGGCTTAGAAGATTTTCAGTTATATTAACCGAAACCTTCGCAATGGTCTTCGACCTTGCGAATGGGTGAAATAGATTATAATATCTCACCATTGCGAAGGTCAAGACCATTCGCAAGGTGAAAAGATTAGCTGAACTGAACTTCACCAGAGTGAAGCGAAAGTGGAGTTCAGTTCAGCATTTATAAAGTTTATCATTCTGAAGTCCATCCGGCGACTGCCCGATGAACTCCAGTCTGAAATAAGTCCCCCTTTGTAAGGGGGAATGAATGGGGGTTTCGTAAAATATTCTTCATTGTAAACCCTAAAATATTATATAAAAATATATTAATAACGAGGTGTATATGATAAAATTGTTAAAAAACTTTTGCTTTCTAATTTTCATTTCAATGCTTTTGAACTCCTGCACCAAACCAGAACGAGAAAATCCATTTGATCCTGATGTTAGGCTTATGGCTCTAACAAACTTTAACTTAACACAATCTAGTGTATCACCCTGCCAGCATACTTGGATGGGTAACTCTACTAATTAATAAGGTTTTCTTATCATGATGGCTATTAATAAATATGGAGATAATCAAATAATTTTACAATTTTTTAAACGAGAGGTCTAAATGAAAAAAACATTATTACTTTTAGTATTATTAAGTTTCAGCTCACTCTTTGCTGCTGAGTTTGTGGTAACAGAATTCGAAGAGCAGGCAATGAGCATCGAATTACAGCGCAATCCAGTAAAGGATGTGAACGGCGAATATGCAGCACTTGTAAAAATTAGTACAGACTTGTTGCCCTTTACATTCGAAACTAACATCGGTGTGGTGAAAACCGAAAAAAAAGTAGGAGAATTTTGGGCATACGTACCCAAAGGAACTTCACAGCTCATATTTTCCAAAAACGGTTTTACTCGTTACAGATTTTCTGTTCCAATAACAATAAAAGAAAATTCTGTATATTCACTAATAATGAGTTCAAAAGGATATGGAGTTGACCAGGCAGATGAGAATCTGATAGATATAACTTTTAAATTTCAGGAAGAAGGCGTGTATATTTCAAAAGATAGCAGCAGTCCTATTGAATCTAAGAACAAATTGGTAGAATACCGATTACCTATAGGAAACTATAATTTCAAATTCTTCAAGGGTTCAAGGAGTTTTGAGAAGCTAATTGATGTGAAGGAAGATGCGTTATTCGATATTATACTTGGCAATAAGATGATAGATACCGAAATAAAATTACCAGGTATTATAAAGGTGGTTTCCTCACCAGAAAATGCAGAGATTTTTATAGATAATCAAAAATTCGGCAATACCCCCTTTCAGTTCAGTATTTCTTCAGGAAAACATGTTCTAAAGCTAATGAAGAACTTATATTACTCACACACTACCAATATAGAAATTGAAGAAGGTAGAGTTTTAGAAATACCCGAAATTGAGCTCCTGCCAAATTTTGGCAATATAAGCATAACAACAACTCCAGATAGTTGTACTGTTATTTTAGATAATAAAATAATTGGAATATCACCTATAGAAGACTATAGAGTAATAAGCGGTCAACATAACATTGTAGTAAAAAAACATGATTTTTTGGACAAAACAGAGAGTATTCTCATTGCTGATAACGATACTCATCAACTAGACTTATCACTACAATATGCTTTTGGAAAGCTTCAGATTAATTCCCATCCAGAAGATGGATCTGCTATTTTTATAGATGGTAATAAAGTTGGCAAGACTCCATATTTTGATGCAAAGATAAAAGTAGGGAAGTATTTAATTCGAGCAGAGAAAGAGAACTGGATAGGTTCTGAAGCAGAGGTGGAGATAAAAAGTGATGAGACGACGATTAAAGAGATGATATTAAACCAGAACTTTGCCGAGATTTCTGTAAAAGCTACTAATTCGGAAATCTATATTGATAATGAATATAGCGGAAAGGACTCTCTTTATAAAAGACTGCCGGCAGGTAAACACAATCTGGAAGCTAGGATTGGAGAATATTTACGTGACTATCAGGAGATCTTTTGTATAACTGGAGAGAAGAAAAGCGTTGTACTACAACCAGAACCACAATATGCGAGTTTATCAGTAATCAGCAATCCTACACAAACAGAAGGTGCTGAAGTCTTTATAAATGGTAAATTATCTGGAAATACACCTTTAATTACTAAAGTATTTATGGGAAAGAGTGAAGTACTACTAAAACATCCTATCTACAACTCCAGAAGTATTCAGATTGATTTAGAGAGAGGGGAGCAAAAAACACTAACCTTAGACCTTGAATTGTACAGAGGAAGTTCTCTTAATAAAACAAATAATTGGAATAGATCAAAATGGATTTCTCTAGCAAGTGCAGTTTTATGTTCTGGTGCTGGTGTCTATAGCAATATGCAGGGAGATAATTATCTGGAAGACTATGATAATGCTACATCTACTTCTTCTGCAATTAGTAATTGGGATGATATGGAAAATTGGTACAGTCGAAGAGATATTTGTTATGGTGTTTCTATTGCTCCAGCGGCATGGTTTATCTATAGCTGGGTAAAAGAAGCAGGATATAATAAGCAAGTAATAAAGTGAGGTGAAAATGAAGAAGAAATATTACGCTTTTATTTTACTGGCAACCGTTATCTGCCTGGGATGTTTATTTCTACTATCTTGCACAAAACCTGATCGAGATAATCCATTCGATCCAATGTCTAACTATACTACACCGATGCAAGATTCATTAGCCTTGACACAAATAACAGACAGCCAAGTAAAATTGGAATGGCAATTAAATCCCACAATTGTTGGAAATTATATAATAAAACGTCAGGTAAATTCTGGTGATTATGAAGTGCTTTCCACAATTGATAAAGAAACAAATACTTATACGGATACAGGATTAATGACTACTAATACATATCATTATCAACTTATTGGTGCTAATGGTGATGTACAAACAGAACCACTCACAAATTCGATAAGTACTACCTTTGCTGGGATAACAAATTTTAGTATCCAGCAAGAAACCGTGCTGTCAGCCAAACTAACCTGGGATCATAATTGCAGCTATGAAGAAGGTTATATCATTGAGCGAAGGGAAATTTCTTCGAGAAAAAATCCCATATCAAAGAAGAGAACAGAGCTCCCCTTTGGAAGGGGAGATGTCCGGCAACTGCTGGACAGAGGGGTTAACAACAACGAAAAGAAGATGAAAATTGATAATAATATTTCCCGCGATTTCATACAAATTGCCGATCTTTCTACTAATACGCTTGAGTATGTTGATGAAACACTTATACCAAACCACTCTTATGAATATAGAATGCACGCATATACAGAGTTAAATAACTCAACAGAGATGGTAGAGACTTTTGATAACACTTTCCCAGCACCAAGTAATCTGCAGATAAATCAAGATAATGTGCATACATTCAGTTTGGTCTGGGATGACAACAGCGAAGGAGAAAATGGCTTTACGATAGAAAGGAAAATAGATAACGGCGATTATCTACAGATTGGTACTAATACATCTAACGATACAATTTTCGTTGATGATATTAATTCAGAGAACCAATTCGAAATAGTGTATTATAAGATTACAGCTTTTTATCAGACATCTTTTTCAGATTCTTTAGCCGGAAACTATTCTATAGAATTTCCAGCACCGACGAATTTGACATACAATCAATTAACCATCATTTCTATCGAACTAACTTGGGATGACAATAGTATTAACGAGGATGGTTTTAAAATAGATAAGAAAGTAGGTTCTAATAATTGGCAGGAAGAATTTGCAATTATTTCAGAAAACACAGAGGAATGGACAGATACAAATGCAGAGATCAATGAAGACATTCAATACAGAGTTTATGCCTATAGTGGTTCAAATCAATCTGACTCCATTGAAACTGGAGTTATCGATAATACTTTCCCAGCCCCGGAAAACCTGGAGTTTTCTATCGAAAATATTTCATATCCAACAGTCGATATTCATCTCGAATGGGATTACGCAGCCAGCGGCATTGAAGGCTTCAAAGTTCTTAAGAACGGAATATTGCTCTCAAATATTATTTTACCCGAAGTCACGGAATGGATTGATGTGAGTTTAAATGTTGGGGATATTGTTTCCTATCAAGTACTGGCATTTTATCAAAGTTACAATTCTGCTTATTCAAATGAGGTTATTTGTGGAGTAGCTCCTGAAGGTATGATCTTTGTACAGGGCGGCACCTTTGAAATGGGAGATCATTATAATGAAGGCAACAGCGATGAACTGCCAATACATGAAGTTACTTTAGATGATTTTTTCATAGGAGAATTCGAAGTAACTCAGGCTGAATTTGTAGCAATTTACGGCAGCAATCCAGGCAGTGGATATGGAGATGGAGATGATTATCCAGTTTATAACGTAACTTGGAATGAGGCCGCAACTTATTGCAATCTAAAAAGTCAACAAGAAGGCTTAACGCCTTGTTACAATTTGTCTAGCTGGAGTTGTGATTATGAAGCCAATGGTTACAGATTGCCTACCGAAGCAGAATGGGAATATGCGGCACGGGGAGGATTGAACTGGGAAGATAATTACAGATTCAGCGGAATTTCAACTGTCTTGAACTATGTAGCAT
>QMNP01000092.1 GCA_003647825.1 Candidatus Cloacimonadota bacterium | reverse complement strand
GCAGGCATCATGCCAACCAGTGTGTCTGCTTCCGTGCGGAAACGGCAGGTTTGAGCTCCGCCATAAATTGCAGGGATCACTCCTTCATAAGTTAATCCATTATATAATTCCATCTCGGTTCCCTGCCACTGATCACCATCAAAATAAAATAATTCTGTTTCTATATTCGGTAATTCAATCGTTTCACAGCGGATGTGCATTGAATCATCAATCGTATAAGAACTATTGCGAATGTTATTCCAAATAGACAAATCTATAATTTGAGAATGAGCGGAAATGAAACCAATTAAAATAAGACAAAATAGAATGTATTTTTTCATAAAATCTCCTTAAATATTCAGCACTTTGTTAAAAGTTGTTTAGGCAGGGATGTAGTCAAGCTTCAAATTATTGCCTATCTTAATCTTTGCTTCAATCCTTGACAAAATGACATCTCTGTAAATGTTCATTTTCAGGAAAATCGGAGGAAATATGGATAATGTGATAGAGCATCGCAATTTCATGAAAGCGAATTATGCCGGCTTTGACAATTTTAAAACCGATCAAATGAAAAATCTGCCGGAACCAGCATTGCAAAAACCACTTGATAATAAAATTGAACTAATAGATTTGATCCCATACGAAAAAATTAATATTCAAAACGATAATTTAAAAGCTAATATTCTCAATCGGCGCAGCCGTAGAGTATTCACAGATGAAGCTCTCACTTTGGAAGAATTTTCTTTTCTTTTGTGGGCAACTCAGGGGGTGAAGGAAATTATTCAACGTGAAGGAAGGGATTATGCCAGTTTAAGAACTGTTCCTTCGGCAGGAGCCAGACATCCATTTGAAACATATTTAGTAGTTCATAATGTAGAAAGCCTAAAGCCAGGGTTATATCGGTATCTGGGAATCGAGCATAAACTGGCTTGGCTGGGAGAAATTGAAGATCAGCAGAAAAAGATGACTGAAGCCGCCTTGGGACAGCAATTTGCCGGAAAATGTTCAGTAGTTTTTATCTGGGCAGTAATTCCATATCGTTCGGAATGGAGATATCATGTTGCTACTCATAAATCTGCGTTAATTGATGCAGGTCACATCTGCCAGAATCTGTATCTGGCCTGTGAAGGAATTGGTGCTGGAACCTGTGCGATTGCAGCTTACGATCAGAAAATGACCGATAAACTAATTAGAGTTGATGGAGTAGATGAATACTGTGTTTATATGTCTCCAGTTGGAAAACTTTGAAAATTTAAGATTGAGAATTGAAGAAAAAAGTTAAATTAAAACCTTCCGAATGGTCGCAGACCTTCTGAATGGTTGAAAGAAAGTGAGAAATCAAGATTGAGAAATATGTCTGAAACTAAGCCGGATGTTTTTACGGTAACCGAAATTAATCGACACATTCGTAATGTGATCGAATCTAATATTCCTGGAATGTTTGTGGAAGGGGAAGTTTCTAATTTCACACGACACAGTTCGGGACATATGTATTTTTCTTTGAAGGATGAGAAAAGTACATTGCGATGTGTTTTCTTCAAATCACACAATTTATATTTGAATTTTAAACCAAAAAACGGAGACAAGGTAATTTGTTCGGGCAAGATTTCTGTTTATGAAAAGGGTGGAAGTTATCAGCTGAATGTTTCCAGGATGATGCCTTCGGGAATTGGAGAATTACAGCTCAAATTCGAAGCTTTGAAAGAGAAGCTGGAGCAGGAAGGATTATTTGATGAAGAACATAAGAAGGAACTTCCTGAATTTCCAGAATCAATTGGAGTTGTAACATCAGCTACCGGTGCTGCGATTCAGGATATTCGTAATGTTCTTTCCCGCAGATTTCCTGTTAATATTTATCTTTTTCCTGCCACGGTTCAGGGTGATGCCGCACCACCACAGATCATTAAAGGAATCCAATACTTTAATGAAGAATTTCCAGTTGATCTTCTGATAATAGGGCGGGGAGGAGGTTCCCAGGAAGATCTTTTCTGCTTTAACGATGAAGAGCTGGCACGAACAATTTTCACCTCCCAAATTCCTGTAATATCTGCTGTTGGTCACGAGATAGATTTTACGATCTCCGATTTTGTAGCAGATATGCGTGCGCCAACTCCATCGGCAGCTGCTGAATTGGCCGTTCCAGATCGACAAGATATTCAAGGACAGATCAAGGGTTATTTGAATAGGATGAAATATGCAACTCAAGAATATTTCTTTTCCCGTAAAATGGAATTGCAGGAGATGGAAAGTACGATCAATGCTCATCATCCGCAAAAGATCCTGGAAAATATGCATTCCCGCTTGAATAGTGCAGTTTTAAAAATGAACTATAATGTGAATACAAAGGTTGTAAGTGCCAGAAATGAGCTTGATCTTTTAAGTATTGAATTACGTGAACTTTCTCCCCAAGCTGCTTTGAAGAGAGGTTATAGTTTTATTGTAAAAGAAAGAAAACTTCTGCACTCCATTCAAAATGTGAAGAAAGGTGATGAACTGGAAGTTGTTCTTTCTGATGGGAAATTGAAAACTGAAGTTAAGGAAATTGAAAAGTGAAAGTTCATCACAAATTATTTTGTCCCCCTGAGTTTATCGAAGGGTGCGGCTTTATTAAAAGAATTGTCTATACTTCGATACATCTCGATTATAATCGAGATACTCAGCATGACAAAAAAATAGTAGTAAAAAGTATAGTTCTATTAGTATTTATTATCTTATTTTCAAATTTAAATGCCAGCATCCGAGCTCTCTGGGTGCCGATCTGGGAAATCACATCAGCTGAAAAAGTTGATGCAATGATGGATGAATTGAAAGGAAAAAATCTGAATCAACTGCTTATACAAGTGCGTTATAGAGGAGATGCAGCATATTCCCCAAATTTGCAGGACAGCACTTATGCCAACCCTGAAAAACGTTATCATGCTATTTCCGACTCACTTTTCGATCCTCTTGAATATATCATTTTCAAAGCAAAAATGCAGAATCTTGAAGTACACGCCTGGTTTCCGACTTTTGTGATCACCGGTCATGACCTGACCAGATTAGATTCAACACATGTCTATTTTAGTCATCCAGAGTGGGTAACATCCGATTTTTCAAAACAGCCTATGAAGCCAAAGGATGATGTCGGTTCTTTTCTTGATCCCGGCATTCCTGCAGTGCAGGATTATACTCTAAATGTAATTCTTGATATAGTTTCCAACTATGATATTGATGGTTTTCATTTCGATTATATCCGTTATCCGGAATCTCATTTTGGTTTTAATGAATTGGCAATGGAAGCCTTCCAGAAAGAAGTTAAGTTTCAGGATGCTGAGAGCTGGCAGAATTGGAAAATTGATCAAGTTTCCCGTTTTGTGAAAAGAGTGAATGTAGAAGCTAAGAAAATTAAGCCGGAGCTGCAAATTACCGCTGCTGTTTTCCCTGATCCTGATAATGCTTTAGAAAGATATCTGCAAAACTGGTCGCAGTGGTTGGAAGAAGGTGCTCTGGACAAAGTTTATCTTATGGCTTACACAAAATCTAATGAGAAACTGGAAGAGAACCTGACCTTTTTAGAGAATTATAATTTATCAGATAAAATCGTTGTTGGCTTACGTGCCTGGAATAGTATTGATGATTATTCTGCCAGAGATATAAATGAAAAACTGCAAATTGTTAAAAGTAGAAGTTTTGCTGGGATTGCACTATTCAGTTATTCTGGATTAAAGCAGAAAAAAATGTTCAAAAAACTTAAAATTAATTAACTTTTGGAGATAGATATGAGAGTAGATCAACTCCTTAATAAACTATGTCTTATAAAAACCCGCAGCATTGCCAAGAAAGCTGCAGATAAAAATCTGATAAAGATAAATGGTAAAACAGCTAAAGCCAGCAGTAATGTTTTGGCAGGGGATGTGATTGAATATGAACTTTATGGCTATTATAATAAACTTGAAATAACTGATATTCCGAAAGGGAATGTATCTAAAACAAGTGCTCCTACTTTCTATAAATTTTGTGAAAGAGAAAAGCTGGAAAGCAACTCATAATAAAAAAGCCCGACAACTTGCCGGGCTTTAATACATGCACTAATGCAATAAATTAATCGTATTTTTTTACTTCGTCTTCTAACTCATCAAAAGCTTGAGAAGCTTTGAACTGATTGTAAAGTGCTTCTTCGTTTTTGATCTGGTTAAGAAGGTTTTTGTTTACAGCTTCTTTAGGAACGCTAACACGAACATAGGTTTTGTACTTATTATCTTCGGTAACAATAGTTTCCTGCTTAGTAACCATTACATTATTGAATTTTGCATTTGAAACTGTTTTTACTACTTTGCTTGTGAGTGCCAGAACTTGAGGATTTTCCACACCGGCTTCTTCTTCGTAGTTTTTTACCATACCTTTTACATAAGCTTCTACATATTGAGCTGCAGCCAACATTGCATTAGAATAAGCAGCGTCATATGATGTTGTTTCAGAAACCTTTGTTCCCATTCCATAAGTTTGTACGTAATCCGGGCTGGTTTGCTCTTGCCACCAATCTGGATAATAAACCTTTTTTGGTCCTTTAGATTCACCACCGCCACAAGCAGTGATTACGAATAATGCTACCAGCATCAATGCGACAATCTTCATTACTTTCATATTACCTCCTTTTATTGTATATTCTGTTCTTTTTTTACGAAATCCACGATATTAATGGGAATAATCTCGTGACTTTCGTTGATTTCAAATACATGCCAGCAATTACCTTTCATGTTTGCCGGTACTTCAAAAGATGCCAGCAATTTGTTTTGTCCATATACTTTTACTGTAGCATTACTTCTTGAAAGGTGTTTGCTGCGCTTTTTGCTTTTATTGGAATAATCATAAACCGAATAATAATAACTTCCAACAGCCGGCTTATAAATTGTTATAGTTTCTGGTCCGTATTTATCGGTATCATCTCTATCGAGAAAATCTTTCCCACCAATTGGATATTTGTTTCTATACCAGATGTGAAAATCTCCGCCATCCGGATCTGGACCACTGAGATGAGCATCAAGATCTCTGGGACGGCTTCCCCAGGTAAGAACTATGCGGAATTCTTTTATTTCTGGTGAAAGAGCCGCAATTAATTCACGTGGTGTTTCGTCTGCCCCCATTCTTATATCAGCGGTTGTTCCAATAAAACCTTCTTTACTCAGCTTGATCATATATTGTCCAATTTCTACTGGAAAGATAAATACTCCAGATTCATCAGTAACAGTCATTTGGCTGTCTTTCATGTAATCTATAGCCAGGACTTTTACATCTTCCAGTGGATCACCAGTAACAGCATGCACAGCTCTTCCTACTATGATTCTGGATTTTGGAAAATAACGGATTTCTGTGTCAAGTTCTCCACTGTCTGCATCCAATGTAAAAACTTTACAAGCCAGTCCGCTTCCTGCAGGAACTTTAATAAGATCTATTAAGTTGCTACCCTGATAAACTGATATCATGGGTTTGGCTCGAGCAATAAGGCTAGGATCGTTATTCATATCATCATCAGCAAATTTATCTTTAATCCAAAATGTAAAATAGCCTTCATCAGAATTGATCTTGAAAACCTGATTAGCATCCATCGACATTCCTTCGCCAATCGATACCAGTTTACCGTCTAAAACTTCTTCGCTGCCACCACCACTTACGAAGCCATGTTCTTTGCCAATACTGCCACTCATAAAACCGTTGCATTCACCTTCAAATTCATCCCAACTCAATTCAATGGTAAATTCAGATGCCCAAATAAGGCAACTAAATACAGCTATAAAAATAACAAATATCGTCTTCATAAAGACTCCTGCGACAAGAAATCACTTTCAGAAATTTCATCGTCAAGCAAAATGTTTTTCTTTATTGCAATAATGGAAAGCAAATCCTATTTAACCCATATAAAATATTAGAAATATAATTAATATTATAATTCTATTTCTTCTTCAAAATTACCGATTACTTCTTCAACTTTGATAGTTTGGATAAATCCATTTCCGGAAACAGTAAGATCAATACCATTTTCTTTAAGTATTTTGGCCAGTTTAGAAGCTGTATCTTTAGCTTCCACGTGTGCCATTATCAGGCTGGAGCGCTTTGATTTACCCTGTGCCATATAACTTAAGCCGGCAAAATCCGGCATTTCATAAGCCAGTGTTTTGGCCATGGAATCTGCTTCTACAATCGAAGCATTCGTGATCCCTAATTCTACAAGAGCATTCATCACATCTCCATTTCTGGAAGGATCATTCAGGGTTACTATCATCAAGTAGTGATTATGCTCATCAGATGATACATCATCATCGTATTCATTCATCAGTGCTAATACATCTTCTACTGTGCTGCAAGCTAATAAGCGAGAATGAAATCCAGCTGTTTTCAGCAGGCGATTTGATTTTGCTAAAAGCTGTAAATATTCTTTATTGGAGTTATTATCACAGCCAAAGAAAAAGATTATCTTAACAGGGCCAAGATCAGGATTATCATAATCAATTCCGTTCTTTATAATAATAATGCTTAAAAACAATTTTTCGGTTACACTTGATCGAGCATGAGGAAGTGCAATTCCCGGTATTAATTCAGTATTTGCCATTTTTTCACGTTCCAGAAGTGCATCCAGGAATTTCTTTTCATTTAGAATATAATCGTGACTGTAAGCATGATTTACCATACCTTCAAACAGCTCTTTTTT